>NZ_VZQO01000020.1:0-134479 GCF_014397665.1 Paraburkholderia sp. UCT2 | reverse complement strand
GCGCCGTCAATTACCCGCTGACAATCCGAACGGAGCGACAACCATGTCCAACTGACAGCGACAAACATCTCGACCGACCGGCCAAGATGTTTGTCGGTAAACCGGACTTCCTGCTTGACGCTATCCATCAACTTCAGCTCCTTGGTAATCTGAGCCGCTGGCTTGCGTCCAGGCGACTAGATGCAACGATGCTCACCGACCCGGTTCTCGGGGAGTTCCTCGACGCACGACGCGCACAAGGCTACACGTTGTGGCTCTCAACCAAGGCACTGGTGCCGATGATCACAGTGGGCAGAGACTGGGCATGAGAGCGCAGCACTTCCTCCAGGATGTATTGCGGAATCCACTGCCCGTGTTCTGAATAATGCGGATTGCGTTCCGGGCTGCAGTCCAGCGCGTTGTCGAATCTCGCCAGCATGTGACCCGCCAGCCGCGTGATGAAGAGCACGTGTGACGGGTAATCAAGCCCAAGTGGCGAGGCGGCGGCGAGCTTGTCCGCAATACCCCAGCGACGCAGATGTTCGCGGGTCCGGACATTGGTCGTTTTCGCGCGCGGGGCATAGCCAACCCTATCGTTGCGCTCGACCACCACGCACGGAATCTGGCGGCTTCCCAATTCGATAGCCAGTGCCAGGCCAGTCGGACCGGCACCGACGATCAAGACCTTCGTATGCGTTGCTGCGGTCATTGATCGTCTCCGTTACCGCACGCCACCCCATCGAGAAGCGCGCCCATCGAAACCGTCATCTCCATCATGTCGTTGTCTCCGCCGTCCACTGTGGTCCGCGCCATGCTGCGCGGAGAACACTTTGGGGCAAATTGACGACCGTGGGCAGATGTTGGGCCGGGCAGAGATATGCGTGCCACGCATATAGGACGTCTGCGATACAGAGCCGGCGACTGGCTTCGTGCGCCGTCCAATCCATGGGTCTCGTGAGGCTTGGGGCACAGCGCCACTTACGCAGCTGCTGGCAGTCTCGAGACTGTCCGCCGGAAGATCACTCCACAAGATCTGTAGCCATATCCGGTGGACACTCGTCCGACCACGTCAGATGCCGTGTGCCCTTTTATTATGAAAGCCGTCGAATGATCACGCAGCGTCGAGCTCGCCAGTCCGGACAAGTGCCAACTCGCAAGATGCTGCGAGGCTGCACCGATGCGGTGTACGCGGAAAAGCCATCGAAATCGTTTTTCGTCCCGGAGAACTAACGTGCACTACCGCGGCCTTCAGTGCAAATCAGTCGCGATGATCAGATCGCTCGGCAACAAGCACGCAGAAGGGGTATCCAAGTAGTTATTTTTGTTTACAAAGTCTCCGCGGCGTGTGCCTCTACTATGGGAGCGCCGTTTTTTCCACCCTTCCCGTTGTGACGTTGATTTTCGCGCCGTCGGCATCCGTGGCGGTTTCAGCCTTAAAATTACGCGTGATGCGAAACTTGCCGGTCGTAGCTTGGGTGCGATCGCATTTGTAAACCTGATCGCAAACGGCAGTGCAGGAATTTTTGCCGGTTCCCTCTAAAATGCTGCTCGGCCCCTTCGTTTTATGCTCGTCCAGGAAAGCCGTTGGGCCGCTGCCAAATCTGTTGATGTCGAGACACTTGCTCGAGGAGCAAGGCGGCGAATTGAGGAGTGCTATGGCCTCCGGAGGGCAGCTATTCGACACCGGCGTTAACGTCTCCTTCATGCAATGGCCGGTGTGGTCGGGTCCAGGGCCGACGTTCATGGTCGCCTTCGCGCTCAGGTAGGTCCTGAACTTCGCTTGGTCTGCCGTCGACTGATCTGCAAAATTGCGATGCGAGACGGTTCCGAGCGACACGCTGTTCGGACAAGGAGTTTGGGCTACCTGTGGCACATCCGCAGCAATCGGTTCGTCGAGCGCATCCAGCGGCTGCCTGCGTACAAGTCCAGCACTTCCTTGAAAGGGCGTTGGCCCCGCCCCTCCATCGATCCGATTGTTCTGCTGGAGCGTATGGACGAGTTCATGGGCCAACAGCTTCCCTGGGTGCGACTGGAATTGCCCTTCGCCGAAATAAATATCTTGTCCAATTGCAAACGCCTTGGCGTGCAGGTCCCGGTTCAACACGGCAGCTGTCCTATCGGCGTGTATCCGCACGCGGGAAAAGTCGTGCCCCAACCGAGGATTGAAGAACCGCCGCAATGATGGCGTCAGAGGCTCGCCTTGACCACGAGTTGCATCAAGCAGGTTCAGAGCGTGTTGCGAAACGGCACGCCGCCCGCTGGCACGGGCACCTGCATCTACCGCTCGCCGCACAGTCGAACCGTCCACATCTTCGTAGCCCTCTTCATCCTCCTCTGCTCCGACCTGGTCGTCTGACTGCCGTCGCACCTGCTCGCTGTCGACGGCTGTGCTCTGTTCTTCGGCGCAAGTCGGGCATTTGCGAGCGATCTGCGCGGGGCCCACGCCAGTGAATAGCGCTGGATGAGGCATACGCATAACCAGTTCAGCGACGCGGTCGGCTTCTTGCTCCAGTCGATCATTAACCGCTCCAACAACGAGCTTCCGTTGAATGGTGCCCACTGTTGCGCTAGATACAACTGATCGAGACCCGCGTGGCAGATTAGTGCTTCCCAATGTGCTCGCCGGACTCGCAGGAGGTTTCATTTGTGCCTTGGCACACCGCTGTGCAAACATGATTCGGACCTCCCTGATTCAAATTGGTACCGCGGATGACGAACTCCAGCGTCACAGGCATATGCGTCGCCTGATTAGCGAGACCGTTTGTCACGTGTTCGAGCGGGTTATCAACCTCGCTGGCGCGACCTCATTCCTAGTTTGCACATCAACCGATTCGAACTTATGGCCAGTTTCTAATCTCCGTCTGGCCGGCCCGCGAGCTCGAAACCTGATTCGCGTCAAATTCACCGGCCAACTGATTCCGGGCATATTCCTGGTCGCCACCTGATGGACGCCTGATATGCATGGATTGCAAAAAACTGGATCCGCAAGGCGCTCTTCCATCCTTCCGGTAGAAATCCACAGCATAGTCATGCCAGCCGACGTAATCTGTTTTCCAATAATTGCCGGGTTCAACAATCCACGGCGGACCGCCGCTTACCTTGTTGTACGGGAATATCGCTGAATAGTTATACCAGCAAGAGTCTGTTCCACCACCCGGGTCGGTTTCGAAGACCTCGCAGCCAGAAAAATCTGTTGTCAGCGGCAGCAGCTGTTGCCTCCACATTCCTATCGTTGCGTAATCAGGATCGGTTCCCCAGCCAATCCACGACGTAAGCTCGCCAGTTGGTGTTTCCGTGTCGCAAACCGATTTTTTCTCCTTCTTGTCTTTATCCCTCGGTGCGCTCGAACTATCACTCGATAGCGTGCCAGCGGCAGCACCCGCCGTTATGATCGCTGCTTGTGGTATCGACGATGCGGAACTGCTAATGCTGATAACCGCCTGACTCGCCTGTGAAGCCGGCGCAGTAACGGTTGCTGGCACTTCCTGCATGACCACTCGCAGAACTTGCACTCCACGGGCGCCCCCGCTTGCAGTCTCCACTGCAGCTGGTGCGGCTTCAATCGCGGTGATCTCCCCAGTAAGGACCGCGCCTTCCCCCGCTGTCGAGATCCCCGAAGCCGCCGCAAGACCGGCCGCGACTCTAATAATGACGGGCGCTCCCACTCGAGCTATTGCAGGAGCGGCGAGCGCGACGAGTTCTGGTACCACAATGACTGCTATCACCCCCACGGCGAGCGCGCCTACGACTACTCCGATAATAACAGCGTCCTCCGCAGTGATAAGCGGTGCTGTAGCCTGCGTGTTCGGAGTAGCACCGAGGAAATCGGAAACGTCCTTTTGTTGCTCAGGAGGCAGGGCTGCGAACGCCTCGCCCTGCGTCGGGGACCACCCTTTCTGTGTGATCGTCGTACGATCAGCAACCGCCGCAATGCCCACTTCAATCCTCGGGAGATCCACCCCGATCGCATCGTTAGTATGGTCCCTCAGCACCTGGAGCTCGCCCAATTTCTTGAGTTCATCGAGCGTGGCCAGAATATCGAACATCGCCAGGGAATTCAGAATGCGGTATGCCTCCGGAAAGTTACCGATTTCGATGCCGCCCGACGCCTCGGGATTACTGCTATTCAGTGCGTGAATGACCGCTTTGCTGGCAGGTCGCGTGGCGCGATCCTCGAGACTCGCCGTTGGAGCTGCACCCGCATCGTCCGGATCTGGCCGATCATCCGCTTGTCGAAGGACCTTTGGAAATGATGCGCGCTGCTGGATGGTGTGAGTCAGCTCATGCGCCAATAGGTGTCGGCCGGCTCTGCTGCCTGGATCATACTGGCCGGCCGCGAACACGATATCCGATCCGGTCGTGTAAGCGGAGGCGCCGATCGATTGCGCAGACTTGGCTGCTCGATCATTGGTGTGCACGCGAACGCGCGAAAAGTCGTGCCCAAACCGGGGCTCGAGATAGGCTCGGGCAGTTGCGTCTAAAGGCTGCCCCGACGACGCTAATACGTCCTGCACTGAGGCAAGAGCGTCGACAGCTCCACTCGCTGGCGCAGTTGATGGCCTCATTTGCAGTTTCTTCTTGTCATCTTCCTCGCAAGCGGCGCATTTTCGCATTGTCTGCACCGGCGATGAAGTGACTTGCTCATGCCAATCCGGCATCCGTATCACTTCATCAGCGACGCGGTCAGCTTCGCGTTCTAAAGGGTCGTCGACTGATCCGATCAGAAGCTTCGGTTGCATCGCCGCCTGATGGCCGTCCCCCGAGGATAGTTGCGCTCGGCGTGTTGGTCCAAGAGTGGAGAGCACGATCTTCGCAAAAGAACCTGAGGTGCCGCTGGATGCGCTCACGGGCGGCGCATTCGGTCCGTCCCTTTCTTGCTCGTGGTCGCTGATGGGAGTGCTTGCCTCCGATCCAGTCCCTCGCTGAAACAGCCAGAGGGGTGTTCGGATATCGATCACGCGTTGAAGAGAGCCTGCCTGTTCCACTGGACGATAGCCAAGTCGATGCTTCGCAAGCGCAGGTCGCGAAGTGGCGGTTCCGGCTGTCGGATTTTGCGTGGACTTGGTCTGCGGCCTGGCGATCTTCGAAGCAAACATCATTGCTGCCTCCGAAACACATCGCGACTCGCTCGGTCATCGCGAATCTATCGAACGGAACCTGATGACGATTCTACTCTCCGCTGAATGTACCTTATGCCGCCCCCACCTTCGCGATCTCCCGACACCGCCCAAGATACCCAGGAAAGTCCCGCCGCACACGCGCTTCGATGCGCGCACCCACTGCTGGGTGCCGCTTCGCGCCGCTCTGCAAATGCGTATAGCCTGCTTGCGCGGCTCGCGCTTGATCGCAGGCATCATCCCAGGAAGCGAAGACGTAGCCCGGCCGCACGTGGTGGAACGGCGAGTCGGGCCTGTGCCGGTGATATTCGATGCACGCTGCCAACACGTATTGCTCGACCATCATGTTGTGGACCCAGGTGTTGGCTTGCCTGAGCCATCCCTGCTCGTTCTCGGGGCGCAACGCCGCCGACCTGGCAAGGTTCGCGTAATAACTCAGAAACTGCACGTCCGTGCCGCCGCAGACACCGCAATTCTCCGAGCGTTGGTACGAACTGCGCGCGTGTGTCCAGAGCCATTCTTCGGGAAGAATGCCGCCAGTCTCCCGCATAGCAGCTTCGACGGCGTCGAGCTGATAGCAACCGTCGTTCTCGGAAAAATACTCCGGATGCTGGGCAATCACCGGTTCTTCCTCAAGCCAGCGCGGCAGCCGTTTCCACATGAATACATCCGTGTCGATATGCACGAATGGTTCGCTTTGCAGCGCATAGGCGACGAGCTTACCAACCGCCCACCACCGCGTATCGATGTCGGCGAGCCCTTCCAGCGCGGTCGATACGCTCGCGAACGGCAAGCCGAGTTGCTCGACGAGCAGCTTTTTCCCAGCGATATCGGTGACGAGCAGCGTGTCGGGGTAGTGCCTGCGCGCGACATTGACCGAGATCACCCATGCGAGCAGGTGGTGATATTCGCTGAGCCATGCGCCCTTGTAGAAGTTATCGAACGGACGGCTCCAGAAGGACCAGACAGCGCGCATGATTGAATCCTTGATGTCGAACTTGTCGAGCGGACTTCACGGTGAGCTCAGCCCACTTTGAGCACGAGCGATTGAGTCGAGGTCTGACCGCCCGAGTCCGTGAGCGACGCGACGATCGTCGGCGGATTCGTCGCCAGTTCTCGGATCACAATGACTCGCACAACGAACGTTTGGCTCTTCGTTCCCGCGCTCACCACCACGGAAGACGGCAGCGAAATGTAGGGTTCGTATCCCCCCGCGTTGCTGACTGAGAGTTGGACCGTCGTGTCAAACAGCGGGGGATACTGGAGTGTCACCTGACAGGTCGTGCTCTCGCCCGTCAGCGTGGAGCGAAACACAGGGTCGATGATTTGCGTGAATGCGTCGGGTTGGTTGGCGAGCGTGAACTTGCTCACGTTCGCAGCGGCCGTCGCGAGATTGCCTGCAACGCTCGATGCGGCAGCGGGCGCGGCACCTGAAGCAATCGTGGTCGCCGCGGCCGGCGCAACGGTCGCTGCCGCGCCCGGCGCGACAGCCGCAGCAGCACTCGGCGCAACCGTAGCAGCCGCGCCCGAAGCGTTTGGCGCAAGCGCGTCGCGCACGGCTGCCCCGACTTCCGTCAGCGGCGTGATCGGCCCCGCGCCGACTGCCGGCGCGACCGCCGGCGTATTTGTTGCGACGGTGAGCGACTCGATCTCGAGAGGCGGCACGAGCGTGAACCAGCTTTCGAAGTCGCTGCTTTGCGCGCCCTCGCCCGACGGCAGTACGAGATCGATCCGCGGCGTCTTGCCGTCGAGCGCCGTGCCGGGCTGACCGAGCGCACGACCGTCGAGGTACAAGGTCTGCGCGCCGGACGGCGCAAAAATGAACCGTCCCTTGAGCGTCACGCGGATGCGCACGAACAGACTGCTTTGGGCAAGTTGGAGCAGATCGTAATACCAGGCCACGTTGGGCATCAGGGGTGGGCTCCACTTGAAAACAGGCGTGCTGCCCTGTTGAGCGACGGTCCCACTGATCTCGAGCACAGGGGTCGCAAACAGCAGCGATCCCGCCCAGATCGACTGGAACTCGCGTTTTTCGAGCGCGCTAATCGGCACGTTCGCTTCGACGACAAAGTTCGCCGAGGTCAGCGCCACGCTCGGCGCATTGTCGAATGTAACGAGGAGGCCCTTTTGAAGTAACTGCGCGACGGTA
This sequence comes from Paraburkholderia sp. UCT2, assembly GCF_014397665.1. NCBI lineage: Bacteria > Pseudomonadati > Pseudomonadota > Betaproteobacteria > Burkholderiales > Burkholderiaceae > Paraburkholderia > Paraburkholderia sp. UCT2. The sequence continues at coordinate 127,234 of NZ_VZQO01000020.1, read as the reverse complement.
TAAATACCGTCGTTCGGCCAGTTGATGTTAGTCACATGCAGCGCAGGCACCGCAGCAGCGGGCGTCAGGTCGATGAGAGGATAAAAGAGTTGCCTGCATGGTTCGACCACGAATTGCCGGTCGGTAATGTGAATACAGGCGAGCGGCGCGCGGTGTATCGTGGTTTGATGCGGCGGCTGGAAGCGTGAGGCGTCGCTGTCGGCGGGCGGCCACTCGACATTGCCCGTCGCTGTACGCGCCGGTATCAGCCAGTAGTCTCCCGCCGTGTAGGTGCCCGTGGTCGTGAAGCAGATCTGGATGCCGTTTTCCAGATCGATCCAGTTGCCCGCCGACAGCGGTACGCCGTCGGACGATGCCGAAGGTGTGAACTGATCCCAGCGACGCAGCTTCGCATGACCCGCCACCACGTCGAGATCGATCGGCAACGCGTCAACGTTCGCGTCGAACGTCACCTTCAGGTCGGTGGTGTCGATTCCTTCGATCTGCCGCAATTGTCCGGGCTGATTCGGCACGAGACCGAACTCGTTGCTGTCGTCGATCAGCTCGACCCATTGCGTGGGCGAAAAACCGAGATTCGCGTCGGGACCAAGGCTATCCACGTTGACCGAGGACGCGCTTGTCGACACGACAGAGGTCACGACCGAACCGTTGTCACGCGACCACTTGAACGTTGCGATGTCCGCCGTCCCGCCGTGATGAATCTCCACCCGATACAACTGGTTCTCCAGACCACGATAACCCGCCGAAGGCACCGGCAAGCAAGGGCTCGCGGTCGTGTCGGCACTGCCTGTGAGCACGCCCATCTTGCCAGGTGTAACGGGCTTAGACGCGAGCGCCATCTGTTGGCAGCATGAAAGCGCTGGCGTTGTGTCCTGCGAGGTGCCGTCCTGTGTTTGCACCGTGGCGCTCTGCGTGCCGACCGGCCCCGAAACACCGACCGCTCCCCCGGATGAGCCGAGCCCCGCGGCACTGTCGATCAGTGATGTGCTAGTCGCCCGCGACGTGACGGCATTCAGATTCGACGACCGGTTGGACGCGGCCGTGAGCGCAGTAGTCAACGCCGGGTTCAGGTTGGCGATACGGTTGGTCAGCCCGAGGCGGCTGAACGTCGAACTGTTGATGCTCGACCCGGCGGGCGCGGACGCCGTCGTGGACGAACCTTCGGCGAAGACCTGCTCAACCACGACCCGCCAGACGGTCTGCAGGCGATCGGTCGTGTCGGCTTCGCCGAGCGCAACCTCCTTGATGCCGGGGTCATCGATTGGCGTGACGACGCGCTGCCACACTTCCAGATAGACCTGGAGCGCGCTCAAGGTGCCCCGACGCAACGCCGTGAGCATACTGGCAATGCCAGTCGCGCCCAGCAGATACGGTTGCGTGGCGTAGTCGCCCGGCGCGGGATTCTCGCAGAGCAGTCCGTCGACATAATAGCGGCCAGCCGAAAACGTCAGCGACGACTGGTCGGCATTCAGCGCGATGTCAAAACCCGCATGATCGATCGGCCCGCCCGACTGTCCGACGATGTCGATGGTCTCGGTCTTGCGCAGGTGCTCGTCGATCGCGCGTTGTTCGTTCGCGTCGGAATCGAGTTCGACCCGGCCTTGCTGGGTCAGGACCGACGTATAGTGCCTTGCGCGGTTGAAACGAAGCCGACTGAAATCGCCCTTCATGGTGTTCCCCTTCGAACTCGCTCCGGTCACGACGGACCGGCGGCGATTCAGATCAGATGTGCGCCAATGCCCACGTAACCCTGGGTCAGATCGTCGTCGACATCGCGTTCGTCGATCGCCGTGCAAGCGTCCGGTGCGCCGGACGCCGCCAATGCGGGCGCGGCGCCGGATGGATAGCCGTAGTAGGCGAATCCGGCACGCGGGCGCCGCCGCTCGCCACGCGCGGGGATCAGGAAGATGCCCGCCTCGAGCGCGAACGGCAGATATTCTCCAAGCCGCGTGAACAGGTTCGTGACCGCCTGCGTTTCGTCGAGCGAGTGATAGACGCCGAGTTGGCCCTCGTCATCAGCACCCTGCCAGATCGCAATCGGACAGTCGCCGGATAGAAGCCCGTAGGAAGGCCGCCCGAAACGCAGCGACACGAAGTGCGGCATCAACGTGCCCTCCTGCTGCGGCTCGCCCTGCACGCACTCGTAGTGGCGCGGCAGGAGCGCCAGCGCGGGCAGATAACAAAACCGCACACAGCCCGCCTGCCTGCGGGTGCACCAGAGCGCCGCGCGCCAGCTTCCGGAGAGTCGCGCACGCGCAAGAAAGATCGAGTTGGACGCGAGTTCCATCATGTACGTGTGCACCTTGCCGATCACCGTACTGTCCTCGACGTGCAGCGTCGCGCCCTCGCCTAGCCCGTCGAGGCCCGCGAACGCCACGCCATGGGGCGAGGTCGCGTCGACAATCGACGAACAGATCCGCACGATACTGGCTGCCGGCGTAACGAGCAGCGGCCCGCTGATGGCGTTCACGAGGCAGACGGTCGCGCCCGGCGAACTCACGACGATCGACGGCTCTCCCGGACGGAGCGGCTCGTTGTCGCGGGCGATGCCACGGCCCGGCACGAGCGTCGAGTCGAGGATGCGCAGCGTCAGCGCGCCACTCGACACGCTCACACCACCTGCGAGCTGCACGCCGCTCAGGCACAGTTCGCCCGCAGTGGTCGCGTCGCTCGCACCGCCCATGGCGTCGATATCGCCGAAGAGCGTCGCCCGGCTGCCCGTGAAGCCAGGTACGAACGCCCGATTCGCGTCGACGTGCGACTCGCCCGCGACGATCCAGAGTTGACGGCCCGCGCCGATCTTCACCGCCTGCGCGCCGCTCAGATCGATGTGTGCCGTGTACATGTCGAGCAGCACGATACGACCCGTGCGCACCGCGGGCGGCAGCGTGTTCCATAGCGCGACCGCGTCGTCGAGGCTGTCGGCCGTCGGCACGCCGGACGGCGTCTCGTCACCGACCACGATCGTCCAGTCGAATCCGTCTTCAGGCATCGCGAGATTCGGTGTACGGTCGTAACTGCCACCGCCGACGTGAGCCGGAAAGCCGTAGCAATAGTCGAGTCTCACATCGGCGGGTGGGACGTCGGCCGACGAAAACGCAATGCGCCCGAGTACCGGATCGAGCGCGACGTGGCCGGCGGCCGGCGTGGGCCACCTGTCCAGCGCGTCGCTCGCGAGGTCGCACACGCAGATTTCGCACCGCGGCACGGGTACGCCATCGCGGATGATCCGCACGCTGCCGGCATCGTCGAGACTGCCGTAGAAGGTCGCCGGCGCGTCGAAGAACTCCCGCCGGCTGATCGGCTGCGGCACATTCAGGCGCGTGGAAAGCGCGGCGAACGGCGTGATGCCGGAAGGCTCATTGAAGAGCGGCATGTCGTTGCCGAGCGGGCTGAACATGAAGCGGCGCCCGTCGATCCGGAACGCAGGCTGATTGCGAACCGGACAGGCCTGCCAGCGCCACAGGAACGCGCCGGCCTCCGGTATGTTGTAGCGTCCCGCGCCATGCAGCAAGACGTCGAGCGGCGCGTTGTCGGGCGCATCGGCGGACGCCGCCCTCGAGTCGCTCATCCGCGCGCGTGGTGCGATGCGCCGCACGTCGATCGTGCGGTTCGAGTCGTCGAACGGCATGGCCGCGGCACTGATGTTCTCCAGCGCAGTCCCATGCCGCAAGTTCAGCGTGCTTGCGTGGTGAGGGCGCAGATGATGCATGCTCTCTGCCGTGATGAGTCTTCTGAAATACTCGACGACGTGCGTCGGCCGTCCGGTCACATCGCGTCCGATCTGTTCGAGCGCGACGAGCGTACCCTTGCGACGCCGATAGCCGATCGTATCCGCGACCTCAGAGCGCGACGCGGGCGTGATCGCCTGCCAGCCGACGAGATCACCGATATACGGAATCACCCAGGGAGAACAGGTCTCGATGAAGGCGTCGTCATAAAGGCCGTCGAGGTCGTTCTGCAGCACGGCCACCTGCTCGCAGATCACGCCGATCAGACTCTTCAGCGGCTCGCCCGCCGCGGCGTCGCGAGTGCGGAAGATCGCCGGCAGCAGCGCATAGACTTCTTCGACTCCGAGACTCATGACGGCTCCCTCATGACCACGGTTGCAGCCCCTTCAACGACGACGTATCGAGCAGCATCAGTTCGGCGGGAACGATCGCCTGCCGGTCGCCCGGCACCGGTGAAAAGGCGGGCAGGAAATTGAGCAGCGGCGCGCCTGGACTGACGCCCTGATCGTCACGGTTGAACACGGTGAGCCGGACTGCCTGGACCCCCGGCACCTGCATCGCAACTTTGACGATCAGGCTCGCCGCGACGCCTTCGCCGAGCGCGCGCGCATCGAAACCGAAGGCCAGAGTCAGCGCGTCGCGCACGGCGGCGAGCACGGTGGGCGGATCGTAGTTCCACGCATCGACCTTCACGTTGCCGCCGAGCCGGAACCAGCGCGGCTGATAGGACATCGCCCGGATCGGCACATAGGGAGAACCGTAGCGACGGTAGGCCGCCACCAGATTCGCGAGGGTCGTACCAGCCGGATCGAGCACGTCGCCATCGGCGCCCGCGGCGGTGACGAACACGCCACGCGTGCGGCCGAACCAGGTCCAGGTCGCCAGAGCCTTCGCGATGCCGGAGAACGCCAGCGCATAGTTCTCGTAGTCTTCGAGCGACACCACGCGTCCAATGGTCTGTACGAGCAACGGCGCGCTCGTGCGCGCGTCGGCGAGCGTGGCCGGATCGGCTCCGCCCGAGGCCGACGCCGGATTGCTCGCGGACTTCAGACCCGCCGGGCGATCGAGCGGCTGGTTCAGTTGTCCGGACGGCACATTGCCGGCTGTGCCGATGCCCTTGCGATACACCGCGCGCACGTTCATCTGTCCACTCGGCAGGCGCGCTCCGTGCACGCCGTCGCCGAACTGCACGGTGACCGTACCGTCCTGCGCCATGCGCGTGACGAACACGCGGGCACGGTTCGATTGATCGAGAAGACTCGCCACCTCGTGCCACTGCAATTCGTTGACCCAGATTTCGAGGGTCGATTGACCGCCCTCGCCGTTCGACGTGCTGACGTAGGTGAGCGGACTCTGCTTCAGTGTGAAAGTCTGACCGGCCTGAGTACCGTCGCCGTTGCCCAGCAACTCGTTGACCGTCTGCCCGTTGCTTGCCTCGACGACGTTGGCATTGACGGCGAACGTCTCGCGGTCGTAAATGCGAGCGAGGGGCGCGGTGAAAACGAGCGTGGTACTCGTGCCGTTCTTGTCGAGACTATCCAGAACAGCGGCCTCACTGGCAGACGGATCATTCTTGTCTGGCGGGACGAGCACGGTCTGCGACGGGTCCACATAGAGCATGCCGGGCTGACCCGTCGTCGTGATCACGCTCCATGCGTACAGGCTCGTGAGGTTGGCGAGCGCGCTCGAAAGCCACTGCAACGCGGGCGGCACGGCCACCTGCACCGGCGGATACGAATCGAGAATAAAGGTGTCCCCGGCGTTGAGGAGAATCGGTGCCTGTCCGTCGGCCGGCATCAGGTACGCGCCCGCCTGAATCACCGTGATTCGTAACCGCTTGCCCGAGATCGCGACCGCGCGGCCGGCCGTCAACCGCTGGCCACCGCCCACCTCCACCGAATCGCCGAAGATCGGCGTGAGCATGCCGGCCTGAAGGGTCTGCGGCGTGCCCGCGCTGCCGCCGCTAGCCGTGCCGTTGTCGATCGACGTTTGCGTCACGGGCTGGTCGGCCACCGTGAGCGATTCGTTCTGCACGAACGCGACCGTCATGCGCGGAGTGGGTGTCACGAACTGCGCGAGTGTCTGCTTCGCTTTCGTGCCATCGGGTGCATGCAGCGTGACTTGCGTCGCCTTGGACGAAATTGCGTAGAGGTCGAAGGCACCTTCGGCCACGCCCGTCACCTGATAAAACTGCGACGGCCCGCCGTCGGCCACGAGCACGATCCAGGTCGGGTTGGCTGGACTGCCCGAAGACACGATGCCCTGGTACACCTGGTCGAGCGTAATGGTCGTGCCCGACAAGGTCGATGCGAAGTTCCAGTCTGCGATCGTCGGAGTAGCCGGCGATCCCGCCGGCGTGAACGTACCCGACGGAAAATGGGCCAGCGTCTGGTCGGCAAGCAATTTTGGATCGGGCGCGTTATAGCCATACAGTGCCGCGCGCTTTCGCATCGCATAGAGTGTCACGCTCGTCGCCGACGCCAGGGCCGCGGCCAGCGGCGTATCGAGCGATATCTGGGTGCGCTGCCTGGCGGAATCCACGCTCATGCCGACCACGTGGCAAAACGACCAGTTGGGACTGTCGGCGTTTTGCACGCAGTCGTCGTCGGCAATGAACAGCACGCCGTCTCCCACCTTGAGCCCGGTCGAGGTGCCCGCGAGCCAGATAGCCGGGTCGTCCTGGTCGGCGGCCGAGGCCACGCTCGCACCTGAAACGGCAGCCGAAGCCAGGGCCGCCGCGGAATTGCCGATCAGCGCCGTGAGATCGACCGGCCCGGTCGTGGTCGCGGCAAGCGCGTTGTGTGCAACGTACGCGGTCAGGTCCGCGGAGGTTTCGAAGGTCTGCGGCGACTGTCCGGCGCCAGGCGTGCTCTGCACACGGCTGCCCGATGCGATCACCACCGGGTCCGGGGCGCCCGGCGCATCGTTCAGTGTAAAGGCGAGCGGCGCGGATGCCGCCACGCCCGGCGAGGGCTGATAGCCAACCAGCCGCGCGAGTTCGAACACGGAGCGCGTGACTGTTGCAGTGCGCAGATACGCTTCGTTGGCGGCACGCTCCTGGTAGAACGTGATGATGTCCGACACGAGCGCCCATGCGTCGATCAGCGCGATCGAGAAGTCGCCGTCATCGCGCGTCGTCAGCGCGCTCAGCGCTCCATACTCCCGGTTCGAGAGCGCCGCGATCATGCTAGCCTTGAAGGTGGCGAACACCCCCGCGCGATAGACGATTTGCGCAAGCGCCGGCCGGTTGTAGATGGGCGCGGGCGTCTCCCGGCCGACTCCTTCGCAACAGCCGCACAACTGAACCGACGCGGACTCGCAGGAATTGCTCATTTTCCGCCGTCCATCGTGAGCGTGAGATAGCCGCGATCGAGCCGGCTCGGGTCGTTCGCGACACTGGCCAGTTCCAGCCGGTTCATCGTGATGTAGCCTCTTGCGACTGCGTCGCTCAACGGATCGTCGAGCCGCTGGAAGGCCAGAGCATTGACGGAAGTCACGCCCTCCACGGCCTGCACCGCTGCCAGCAGCGGACTCAGATAGACCGTCTCGCCGAGCGAGAAGTTGACTGGCGCGAGCAGGCCCGGCGTGCCGTCGCATACGTCGCCGGAAACCAGGATGCGCGTCAACGCCTGTCGCACGTCGGTACGGAAATGCTGTGAATCGACGCACACGTGCAGCACGATCTTCAATCCCACGATCACGGCCGCCTCGACTTCGAGGTCGGTGCCGGCCATGCGGAAAAGATCGAGGCGCGTCAGCGTGTCGTCGATCATCGTCGTGTCCGCAACTTGACCTGCGGACGGTTCGAGCGTGACGAAAGTCGTCCGCCAGCTTCCGGTCCAGCGAAACCTGCCTCGCGCAGCCTTGATACGCGAATCGCGCAGCGCGACTTCGCCGTAATCGTCCTCGGTGACGGCGCGCATCTGCGTGTTGAACGCGACGGGCGCGGCCTGGCGGATATGTTCCATCGATTCCGCGTCGACGCCGCCTGCCGCCGGCAACGGATTGCGCACCCCCTGCACCGCCGCGTCGTTCGACACGATGTGCGCGAGCGCGTCGCGCCCGACGTTGCCTGCGCTGCCGTTGCCGATCCAGTAGTCGGCGCTGAACCGCGTGCCTTCGAGCGGCGCAACGCCCAAAGTATCGTCTCCGAAACGGAGGAACGCCGTCCCGTCGCGCTCGATCTCGACGACAAAGTTGTTGCCGGGCTCGGTCTGGCCGAGCAGCATTGCCACCGGCGTCCAGATTTCATTCTGGTCGTCGACGAGGCTGATGAGCGGAACGGCCTGCGTATCGACACCGGGCACGGGCGGCGCGGGCGCGGTCAGGGCGGAGGCCGGCGCACTCGGGTCGACAGGTGCCGCAAACGAGAGCGGCTGGCCAGCAAGCGCCGGGTAATAACGCGGCCGCGTCGTGATGGTTGCGCTCGTGCCGCAGCAGTAGCCCGCCGGATTGCCGACGGGCGCGGGCGGCGCGGCTGGCACCGGATCGAGGAGCTGCGGCTGCGCGATCCGCATGCCATGTCGGCCGGCCACCACATTGCCGCGCGCCACGCTCACGTTCTCGAGCTCGGTGGTGGTGGTGCCATTGTCGAAAGTCGCCGAGACGCAGAGCGGAAACGGGAGTGCGTCAGAAGCGTTCCAGGCGATATGCGTAATCGCGATGTTGTCGACCGGATCGATGAGCGTGTCACCGAGATAGTCAGTGGAGCGGACGGCGGTGAGCCGCACGGCCCAGCGATGAGTTTGGTCCGCGTCCTCAGGCTGACCCGTATTCGGGCCGAGTACTTCTTCGAAGACCAGCACGTCGCCCACCTGCAGATTCTTCAGCGTGCCGACCAGCGTTGCCTCGGTCGCGCCCGCCGGCAGACAGCAGTCGGCATCGCTCCAGGTATGGAACTGCATCGTGTCATGCGTGGAGAAACACTGCACGTCGGCGAGCGTCGTAAACACGCTCGACGCGCTCCGCGCAAGCGCGTCGGCCTCTCTCGTGTCGGGCGCCACGCGTGGCAGCGCGCCGGCGACACGCGAGTAGACCTGCGTGCCCGCACGCACGATCGCAGCGGGCTGGTCGTCCGTGACGGCGTCGGTCTGCACGAGCTGGATCTGCAACCACACGTGCGCGCACGAGCCGTCGCTCACCGTATAGTCAACGAGCCGCGCATGCCGCCGCAGTGAGACACGGCTCCTGGCCGTACCGAGATACGCCTCCGTGCCAACCGCGTCTTGCCGGTAGCTGAGATGGTCGGCCACGTAAGCGAGCGCTTCCACGACCGCGATGCCCGGATCGGCCGCGTGCTGCTCCGTCCAGTCGGGCATGAGTGTCCACATGCGGTCGAGCATCACCTGGCGGAAGCCCTGAAAGTCCTTTGCCAGATAGTTGATGTCCGGCGCGCTCAGAGCTGGCGATGGACAACAGTTGTCCACCTTGCAGTCGCCAATCGTCGGGCAGCCCGCCTTGAACGAAAAATCGATCCTCGCGAGCGCCGGGTCGAATCCGTGCGGCGGCCCCTCGATGTGCGGATCGCCACACGTGGCGAGATGGTGCAACGTCAGCGTGTACCCGGAGAAATCTCCCGTTTCGTTGACGGTGACGATGACCCGGTTCGGCGCGTCAGGTGTGATAGCAAGCGAGTTCGCGACGATACCTGAGACGGTCTCGCCGCCCGTGATCACGAATTCGGCGGCCTGAAGCTGCGCGAGACGTTCGCACTTCAGGAAGACGACATGCAGTTGCGTCGGCGTATCGGGGTCGACTTCGAGAAAGTCGATACCGTTGAGGCCCGCGTGTCCCAGCACGCGCGCGCGGCGTACCTTCTCGGCGCAGAAGTAGATCATGGCGCCCCCGCTCCGAACACGAACTCGGAGGTCTGCGGTTGCTGGGTCTGAATGACCGTGTACTGCACCGTGATCAGAAGCGTCGAATCATTGTTGTCGACCTGCACCGATTGCACCTGAATCAGATCGGAGAGCCATTGCTGCAATCCTGCCTTGATGATCTGCTGCAAAGCTGCCGCGAGCGTGTCACTGTTGGGCGCGAACACCAGTTGTGCCGCCCCGCTGCCGAATGTCGGCCGGTTCACGCGTTCACCTGGCGAAGTCAACAGCACGAGTTCGACCATGTCCTCGATATGGCGCGGCAGATCCGAAAGCTGCGTGCGCCCGGACAGATCGAATCCGTAAGGAAAGCTGAGGTTCATGTCAACTCACTCATCCAGTCAAGATGGCAATCGCGCTCACGTTGCCAGCACTCTCGTCTGGCACACGAGCGGCACGAGCGGCGTGCCCGTCGGAGCGCATACGGCCTGCCCGGTCTGAATCACGAGGGGCTGGCCGAACGACGTGACGCGTGTCGCGCCCACTATCCACTGCGCCGTGACGCACGGCCCAGGCAGAGGCGGCACGAACGGACAGCCCGCGATCAGATAAGGTCCGCTGATCGTCACAGTTGGCTGGCCGCTCACGAGCACGTTGGCATTCGGCACGCTCGGCTGCGCCTGCCCGGCATGGGCGCAGAGCACGGTCGCTCCCACATGCAGTAACAAGCCTGGCATGATCGTTCACCTCGCTTTCATGTGCGTTCGCGCCGCGCTCAGGTCACGACCAGCGCGCCTTCGTTGACCGTCACGCTGGGCCCTGCGAGCACGATGGTCGCGCCTTGCCCGTTGCTGATCGTGATACCTGTCTCGTTGATCGAGATCAGCGCGCCGGTCGCGGTCTTGAGCAGAATTCCGCCCGTCGGCCCCGGCATGTCGCTCACCATCAAGGTAGTCTGCAGCATCGTCTGCAAGACGAGTTGCTGCGTTCCGGGCGTAGCCGCCAGAGCAAGCGCCGGCAGTTCCGCAGAGGATCCCCAGTAGCAGCCCGTCCAGACCGGATAGTCCGGATCACCCTGTTCGAACTCGATCCACACGCCGGCCCCGATCGACGGCACGACCAGCTGTCCGGCCTGAATGCCCGCGAACGGAACGCACGGCATCGCCCATGTGCCCGGCACGATGTTCGTCACGTCCGGGACGGTCGCCATCAACCGACCCATCTGCATGGGGTCGATGTTGTTGAGCACCGTGCCGCGGTACTTGCCAAAATATTTCTGCAATTGCGCCTCCTCTGTCTCTTCGCATGACGGTGGCGCTAGAACAGCGTCGGCACCACGGGCAGTGTGCTGATGAGGCCGTTGCGCTTGAGCGTGAAGTTCTGCTTGTATGCGCCGCGTGAAATGGTGTGCGTCACGCCTTCGACGTAGTGCAGGCCATCGTAGGCGAGTCCGGCGCCGCGCACGCCCACGAGCTGTCGCGCCTTGAGCACCTGACCGTAGCGCAATACGTCGATCGTGCCCGTGCCTGTCACCACGTCCGCACTCGCCGAGGTCGCGGCCATCCCCTGCATCAGGGCCTGGCCTGGCTGGAGCTTGGCGGTGTCGAGGGAAAACTCCACGCTCTGCGGCGTCGCGATAACGGCACCGAGGGGCGGATTGAGCGGCGTAACAGGCGGAATGGCGACCGGAATCGGCTGTTTGCTGATGGGCTCCTGGATATACACGACGAACTCCTTCGCGCCTTCGGGTGCATACGTAAAGTTGAGCGACTCGCAGTTGCTCCAGCTGTCGAGATTGATCGCGAGCGCGGGTTGCGGCACGCCGAACTTGATTTCCGGTCCCCAGTACGCCTGGCTCACGCCGGGCAGCGGTCCCGGTTCGAGGTAAAAGACGTAGCCCGCAGCCTTCGCGAGCGCGCCAATGTAGGCGTAATCGGTGCCGCGCTGGCTCGCGAACCGCTGCACGGGCGTTTCGACGTCAGGCACGATGGCCGGAATCACGTTCGGTGTGACGCCGAACACGGCGTACTTCGCGAGCATGAGAAGCACACGGGCGTCGGTCGTCATGCCGGGATAAGGAAAGCCGTCGAGCGCCTGCAGGTCCATCAGCGCCCCGAGGTCCTCGCCCATCACAGTGAGCTTCGCCGCACCGTTCGCGCCGGGCTCGACCTGGTGATGCTTGACGACGCCATCCATCAGCACCTGCGGCAAGCCGTTCACCGTCACGACGATCACCACCCGCAGCACCGGCAGCGGCGCGCCGCCTGTCAGCAGGAAAAGCGTTTGGAGCGGTGAGGAATCGGCGAGCGTGAACACCAGCTTGAAACCGCTGCGCTGACCCGCTTGAACCTCGACTTCGATCGACGTGAGTGCGTCGACAACCGGCTTCGGCGCAGGCACGGGAACCATCGGCCCGATCAGAAGAGAGACGTAGACACCGTTGAGCACGCTAGCCTCCCTTGGGTACCGCGGTGGCAAGCGGAATCGCAATGGAGCGGCCCGGTTGACTCGTGAGGTCATCGGGGTCCATCGCGAGGTTGGCGTCGCAGAGCATCCAGAAGAGTAGCGGATTGCCCAGGGTTTTCGCGGCAATGTTGTCCAGCCGCGCACCCTGCGCGACGACGAATTGCTGGATCGACGTGTACTGCTCCGGCTGCGGCACGAGACGGCGCGCGAGATAGCGCACAACGGTGCCGTCGGCTTGCGTGTACGACAGCGTCGACACGCCATAGTAACGGCTGTCGGGCGTGGTCGGCGAACCGATCTGCACACCCGCCTTGATCAGTGCGCCCAGCGAATCACTCATTGCAAGGCTCCCGCGCCGAGATCGGCGATGGTGTTGAGTGTGTTGGCTGCCGCAAGCGCCTCCTTGCCGATCTGGTAGATCATGTAGAGTGCGCCCGCCGGGCTCACGAAGTTCACATCGGTCACGCTGAGAACTCGCATGCCGAGGTTCACCTTCGCGCGAATCGGGTTGAGATTCGGGTCGAACGCTTCTTCCGTGATGTCGAGTTCCGTCACGCGCACCGGAATCACCCGCGTCGCGCTCCAGACGAACAGCGTGAGTGCCGACTCCATCGGCACGGCTTCGATCGTGCCGAGCAGGCTCAGTGCCTCGTTGACGATGATCCGCACGCTCGACGGATAGACCAGCATCTCGAGCGCGGCGAGTTGCGGCTGAATGCCGAATTGCACGGCCAGTGGATTCTGAGCGGGAAATTCGAGCTGGTCTGTGGCGTCGAGTTCGGCGCTCAGGTTGATGGTCTCGATCGGCGGCCCCTTCAACCGCAGCACTTCCGAGCGGTCTGCGGGCTCTGCAACGCTTTGCGGTTGGAGCTTGCGCGTGAGCGAATCCGGGTTGTACTGCAGGATCACCGCGCCCAGCGGAATCGCCGTGTCCGGATCCAGCATCACGAGGCCGCCCTTGAGCGTGCGAGGAGAGATAGCCGACATTCAGTCGCCTCCATCTAAGTCGGGATGCGTGGTCTTGGGTTCGCTGACGCGTTCGGACTCGTCGAGCCCTAGCGCCCGGAAGATCGCACGCGCGATCGCGCGACCGTCGGCGTCGGGCACTCCGGTCTGCACGAATTGAGCGGCAGCCGAGCGCAACGCGCGTGCCTCGACGTCCGTGCCGAGACGCGACAGGCTCACGCAAAGCAAGTCGAGTTCAGCCCGCAGCGCGCGCACGACACGCGCGCGTTGACTCCTCGCAAAGCCGTCCAGCACGAGGGTGTCGATGTGCAGGTCGATGACATGCGGCGAAACGTGCGGCGCCGCCGTCTGCGGGACGCTGTCCGCATGTCGCGACGGTGCCCTGGTGTCGCGCCGCGTACGCCAGTGCGTGACGTCACGCCGCGGCAGGCCCCAGTCCGGCCGACTCGACGGTAAGGAAGGCGTGGGTTTCATAGCCATCCTTGCGTCTCCGATGCGGTGAGCGGCCGTTCGAGCTTCGCGTATTCGACGTGTGCGGCACGCAGGATGTGTTTCATCTGCACGGGCACGTCCTCATCCGCCGCGAGATAGGCTGCGTGCATCGCGATGTTATGAATGATGCCGCCTGCCACATTGAGTCGTCCGAGCTTGCCGAGATCCAGATCCTGGGTCGGCGTGGCCGCCGGATAGGCACTTGCCCAGATGCGCTCGCGGCTCTCGGCGTCGGGGAACGGAAAGTCGATCACGAAGCGGATGCGGCGACGAAACGCGTTGTCGATGGCATGCTTCATATTGGTCGTGAGGATCGCAAGTCCGCGATACGACTCCATGCGCTGTAACAGGTAGCTGACGTCGAAATTCGCATAGCGGTCGTGGCTGTCTTTCACCTCGGTGCGCTGTCCGAAGAGTGCATCAGCTTCGTCGAAGAGCAGGATGGCACCGCTTTCTGAGGCGGAGTCGAAAATGCGGCGTAGATTCTTGGCCGTCTCGCCGATGTATTTGCTCGCCACGGTCGCGAGATCGATCTGGTACAGATCGAGTTCGAGCATCGCGGCAAGCGCCTCGGCGGCCATCGTCTTGCCGGTCCCCGGTAGCCCGGAGAAGAGCGCGGTCGTGCCAAGGCCGCGCGAGCAGTATCCGGCGAACCCCCAGGTCTCGTGCACGGTGCTGCGCTGACGCACATGTGCGGCGATCTGGTCGAGCACGCTTGCCTGCTGGGCCGGCAACACGAGGTGCAGACATTCGTCCTTCGGCTCGATACGGCGTGCAAGCTGCTCCATCGAATGGCGCGCCTGCTGGCGGCAAAAATGCCAGAATGCATGGTCGAGCGGCGCATCGGGCGAAGCGTCGTTCAAATCGCAGGTGAGCATCGTCACGGTTTCGATGCCCGCAAGATCAAGGCGGAACTGTTCGGCGCTCACGGACACGCGTCCGTTCATGCGCTCGGCAAGCGGCCCGAGCCGCGCCTCGATAAACGCGCGCCGCTCGGCCGGCGGCAATTCGGGCACGTCGATCCTGATGGCGTCGAAGCTTGCCGGCAGCGCGTCCTCAGGTAGTTCGAGCAACATCGGCACGTCAATGCGTTCGACGAACGACGCGAGTTGGCGCAGCGAGTCGGTCGGTTCATCGAAGTCGCCGCACTGAATCGTGAGGACCGCGCCCGTCAGTCGTCCTTCGCGGTTCCACAGCCGCGTGATCAGTTCGCGCTCGGCCACGCCTGTCGGAATGTCGGTCACGCGCAACGAGAAGCGTTCGCGACCCGCAAGCGCGCAGGCAATCGCTGCGGCCTCGTTGCGGCCGCGCGCGGAACGCCCGAGCAACGCGACGCACGGCGCGGCGCCCTGCAGCGCACGCGCGGCAGTCACCACAGCGGGCTGTAAGAACGCCGGCACGTCGGATAGCTCGGCGAATGCGGGCTCGCAGCGTCGCACGATGCCGTCGAGACGCGCGTCGAGCGGATCGAGTCCCGCGAGATAGTGGACGATGCGCTCGTCGATGCAAAGCGGGCTCGTCAGGAGCGTCGCGCCAGGCTCGACGTCGACCAGGTGCCAGTAGCGCAGCGGCCTGTCGCGCGTACAGGCGCTCCAGTGCGAACCCGGCAGGATCGCGAGCGCAAGGCTGAAGGTCGGCTGGGCACGGCCGGGTTCGTCGAAGACTGCGGCTAGAGCCGGCATGAAGGCGCTGTCGAGTTCGACGCCCGCGCACAGCACCAGCAGGTCACGCTCGAAGGCGCTCAAGCCGAGCCGCGCCGTAAGCGCCGCGAGTGCGCTGGCGTCGTCGGACGGCGTCGGCGGCGCGTCGGCTTCGATCGCCTGTCCAGACCCGCCGTCCCCGCCCTGTTTCGCGCGTGCCGCGACGAGCATGCGCAGCACACGCGCGAGCTCCGCCGCGAGAGCGGCCTGGTTGGCCTCTGGCCAAGACGGTGCGCGCGCGTTCATGGCGCCGTCACCGTGATCTGCGGCACGAGCTGGCCGTGGGTCGGGTGCGTCGTGTCCTGGTCGATGTAGAGCTTGCTCTGTGCGCCGTCCACGCGCAGATAAAGCGGCACGCTGGCCTCCGGCTGCACGAATGGGAAGTCGGCAGGAATCGGAATGTCCACGCTCGACGAACTCGGCGGCCCGCTTGCCGGCCGGATGTCGATCGGCAGTTCGGACGTGCCGATTACGAGCGACACCGACTGCATCCGACCGATCTGCACGTCAGTCTGCACGGTCAGCGTGGTGCCCGCCTTGAACGACCCGGCCAGTGGCGAGAGCACCGTTGGTGCGAGCGTAAAGGACGCGAGGTTGGACGTGGAGCCGACATGCGGCGTCGGCGGATCGCCAAGCGCGATCGACTGCCTGACGGCCACCGTTGCGATGCCCGCGGGCAAGCTGGCGGGCACCTGCACGCGCAGCGCGTTGCCCTGCACCTGAGCGGGCGCGACGGGTACACCGCCGTCGAAAGAGACGCCCGTCGATGCCGGCGTATCGCCGATGAAATTGCGCCCGCGCAGCGTCAGGATGTCGCCGGTTCTCGCGATCGCGGGCGAGACGTCCTCGATGACCGGCTGCTGCCACGGCACCGCCTTGATATGTCGTTTCTGCACGGGCGGCCCGAGGCGCGCCGCGTCGCGGCGCTGGATCAACACGACCGACGCCTGATATGCGACCGTCGGGCGGTAGCTCACCTGAAACGCCGTCCACATCTTCGACAGCTCCTCGATGCCAAGCGGCTCCTGCACGAGCTTGATCAGTTCCACCTGATCGGGCAGCGTCGTCGTGGCAAGCGCCTGCTCTTCCGGCGCCGGTTGGGCGATCGGCTTGGCCATTTCGGTGAGCGCGGTTTGCAGGATGTCCCGGGTGAGGACAGGCGTCTCATGCCAGATCTGCATCGCCCACGCGAGCAACAGCTCGCCGTCAAACGGATTCGGGCCGTACACGGACATCATGTAATGCAGATTGAGCGCGAGCGGTGGATTGGCGATGCGTTGCCCGCTCGCGTCACGCGAAGGCAGCCCTTCATTGCACCAGCCGGTATTCGATGAGAGCCGGTAGAGAAAGAGATTCAGTTGCGCCTTTTCCTCATTTCCGATCAAGATGCGATCGGGCGGCAGCGCGGTGATCGTCGCATTGGCGAGCTGACCAGGGAGCGCGGACTGCGCGAGCGCGTCCTGCAGGATCGTGCGCATGACCGCGGTGACAGCCGCGACGGCGAAATAGTCGCTCACGAGTGACCTCCTCGGGAGCGTTGCAGATAGGCATGCAACGACAGTGCCGCATTCGCGGCCGACGGCGCGGCGGCCGGCGTCGCGCGCATAGGTGCGGCCCGGACTTCGACGCGGCCGATGCTCACCTGCACGCGCGGCACAGTGGTATCCGCGGACTGGGCGAAATGCGGTGACACCGGCGGCAAGCGTGGCACGCCAGGCGACGAAGCTTGCGCCTCATACGCCGGCGCAACCGCCGGCAGCGGCGCACTTTGACGGGCCGGCGCCTGCGTCACGTCGCGCTTCTCCTGCTGAAGCGGCGCTTCAGGTTGCCACCGTCCAGTATCACGGCCACGCAATGCCTGTGGTTCCCTCGAAGGCGCGGGCTGGCTCTGCACGAACGCCGGCTCGACCGGAACCGTGCGCAGCGACACGGTTTCGTGTACGGCAACATCTGGCTGCGGCATCGAGACCGCGCCCGGGCGAAGCGGGACGGACACGTCCGCTTGATGCCGCGGGTCGGCAGGTGCATTGGCAAGGGCGCTTCGCACGTCGCTCGATACCACGGGCGGCAGATCGTCCGCATGGAAACGATCCGGTATCGGCATGGGATCCGGCATCGGCGTTGACGTCGGCGCTCGAATCGCAGCCGGTGACGGTGGCAGCGGCAACTCGTGCCCGCGCAATGCAGTGCTCATCTCGACGCTGGCGTGCGCACGCGTCGACGTGTCCGCATTGTCAGACTCCTCTGGCTCGACGTAACGAGGTGCGAAGCGCGGTTCAAGCGCTGGCCGCACACCGGAAAGCGCCCCGCGTGCACGGTCGAGCAGTCCGCCCAGCGCAGTCTGCATAGTCATAGACCCACCCGTTCCAGATACGCTTGCCTGCGGCGTCGATGCATGCGCAGCACAGCGGCCTCCGACCATCCGTAGGCCCAGGCAAGCGCATGCACATCATCGAGCAGACGTTGCGCGTGATGAACGACCTCGCGCCACACGAAGGAGGCGGCGTCGAACGTCTGTGCGTCGTGGCGACCGCATGCGGGACAGTCGAACTGCAACACTATCGCTGCCGACGCGTGGAGCGTTTCGAGATATGCGCCCGCGTGTTGCCGCAATTCAACCGGCCATGTCGATGGCGGCTCGAGGTGCCCCTGTTCGTTTTCGACCTGCACGCAACGTTCGATCAGCACACGCAGCGCCTCGCTGCCGTCGGTTTCGCGAGCCGCTACGCACAGATCCTCGCTAGACGCTTCGCGCAAGCTGAGTCGGTAAGCACCGAATACCGTGTCGGACGGGTTCGCGCAAGGCGGCTGCAATGCCTCGGTCGACGCGGCGAACTCCAGCGCCGCGCTGCACTGAGGACAGTCGAAACGGCAGTCGAGACGTGCGCCGAAGCTCATTGCTCGCATCTGCAACAGCAGCCTGTCGCGCGCCGACATGCCAAGCGCTGCGAGCGCGGCCCGCGAATGCTCCGGACAAGCCACTTCGAGCATCGAGAGTGCGCGATGCAGTGCCGGCAGGTGGGCGGGCGAACTGCCCCGCTCCCATGCGAGCAGCAGATTCTGAGCGTGCAATGGACGCATTTCCCGTCTCATCGATCAAGTGGCACCGCCCGTGACAAGCTATGACCCGGCTGGCGGCGAGGCCCGGTCGGCACCGCGTGTCGCCTATGGCGACAAGGTCGGCTCGGTAGGTTCCTTGACCTGGGGATCGCGTTCGAAACCTTCGTTCTCGAGCTTGATATGCTGCAACGCGACGGCATTCGCGTTGGCGTCGAGATCGGGGAGTGCCTGAAATTCCGACACCCAGCAGCGGTAGATCTTGTAAGCGAGCGCCAGTTGCCCGGCCTCGTTGTAGACCTCCAGAATGATGTCCTTGCGAAAGTCCGCTAACGAGACTTCAGCGCCGAGCCCGGCATTCAACTGCCAGACCTTGTTCGCCCAGAGCTCAAACTCGGGATCGTGCGTAACGCCGCGCTCCAGCGTGATCGCTTCGAATTTCGAACGCCCCGGCGACTTGCGGCCCGTGCTCGGATCGCCGCCCTCGCGATGTTCGACGACTTCCGTCGTGCGCTTGAGGCCACCCGTCACCTTGCTGATCCCGGCGACGTATTTGTTGTCCCACTTGAGGCGAAATTTGAAATTCTTGTATGGATCGAATCGCTGTGCATTGACGGTGAACTCGGCCATGACGCTTACCTCCGCGAGGGAATCTCCGAATCAGGTCTGAACCTGCCCTGCCATCTGCTGAATCTGGATCACGACGAACTCCGCCGGAATCAATGGAGCGAAGCCGACGAGCACGTTGACGACGCCGCTGTCGATGTCGTTTTGCGTGGTCGTCTCGTTGTCGCATTTCACAAAGTAAGCCGCATTGGGCGACTGTCCCTGGAACGCTCCCTTCCTGAAGAGTCCGTTCATGAATGAGCCGATGCTGAGTCTGAGCGATGCCCACAGCGGCTCGTCGTTGGGTTCGAACACGGCCCACTTGGTGCCGCGATACAGGCTTTCTTCCAGAAAGAGCGCCAGCCGGCGCACGGGCACGTACTTCCACTGGCTCGCCTCGGCATCCGCGCCCGCGAGCGTGCGTGAGCCCCACAGCACCGGCCCGTACAGCGGGAAGTTGCGAAAGCAGTTCACACCGATCGGATTCAGAACGCCGTTTTCAGTATCGGTCAACTGGTTGTGATAGCTGAACGCCTGGACGCCGGTCAGCGATGCCTCGGTACCGGCAGGCGCCTTCCAGACGCCGCGCGATCCGTCGATACGCGCAAACAGCCCCGCGACCACGCCGCTCGGCGCAAACGTGCGCAACTGATAGTTGTTCACCGGATCTGGCAGACGTAGCCGCGGGAAGAAGCACGCGCCGTTTTCCGGAGGTGTGATAGCCATGCTCGTCTTCCAGTCGAGCGCGGCCGTCACGGTCGTCGCATCGGGAGGCGGATCGACGAGCAGGAACGCACGCCGCTGCTGACAATAGGCGATCGCGGGAGGGAAGACATCGGCGCCGGACACGTTGGGATCGGGCGTGGCCGGGCTGCCGGCAAGCGCGCGCGTCGCGTCCGGTATCACGAGCAGGTTAAAGAGGTCGACCTTTTCCAGTGCGTAGATACCTTTGAACGAAGCCGGGTCGCCGACGAGATCGGCCGAGAACGGAAGTTGATTACCCGGGTCCGTGCCGGCCACGGACGTCTTCTGCCCTTCGATCGCATTGCCCGTCCCGAGCGCGTAATGTGCAACGTTGGTCGGGGTGACATCGAGCCCGAGCGGCGCGGCTGCGGTTCCGCTAAATACGACTTGTGCATCCGGCAACGTAGGGATGCTCGCGACGGCGCGCAGCACGTCGTCCGCATTGCTCTTCGTCGCAATGAAACGCAAGGTCGCACCGTTCCAGTTCAGCGCGACCGCATTGGCGAGGGCGCTCTGAACCTGGGAAGCAATCGCCGCGGACGACACCGGTATAGGCGCATCCTTAAGAAGTACGTTCACGTCCTTGATGTCGGGCAGCGAATTCTTCGGCTTCGGAACCTGTAGCGTCAAGGTGTAGTTTTTGTCGATGAGCTGGGGCGTGGTCTTGGTCTTGTCGAAGAAGAGCAGTTCTCCGCTGTTGCGTTGGATTCTTTTGCCGAGTACTCCCGAAACCTCCGGTGTGTTCTTGCGCAGCGGGTTCGTTGGATCGGCGGCCTCGCTCATCTTCACCAGTTGCGATCCAGTATCGAAGTCGTTGATCACGTTAGCGACGTAGTTCTGCCTCGTGCCATTGAGCGAGACTTGCGGAAACGTCTCGACCACGTTTCCCGAGAGATTCGTTATGGTCACGTTGAATGTACTGGGGTCGACGCCGGGCAGCGAGAAGTCGATGCCGTCGTAGTCGATGTCGATCGTGATCTGGCCATTCGCCCAAACGCCACTGGAAAGTGCGGTGAACGTCAGGTCGATGGCGCTCGCACCGGTCACTTCGACGCTCGCCGGCGTCGCATTGTGATGCGGCACGCGTATGACATACCCTGTCGTTCCGCCGTTCAGAAAGAACTGCTGGACCGCATAACTGAGTTCGCTGTCGATTGCGAGGCCGCCGAACAGACGCGCGAAGTCGGAGAAGCTGTAGATTGCTTGCGCCCGGTTATCGATTCCCGTTGCCGTGTAACCGACGAACGCGGTGATCGATGTCGCCACGCCCGTGATGTTGTGCATTGGATTCTGCAACTCGACGATGTAGACGCCGGGATACGTGAGCGTTGCGGGCATGGCGAAGTTCCTTTTCCGAGAAAGCAAAGCAGGTTGCACTGTATCCGGGCTACGGTCGGTCCGGCGATGCCGCGAGTCCCGATCGCCTCACTGCGTGGCGTTGCCTGCAACGGGAGCTCGTTCGTACAACACCGGGCCACCCGGCAGCTCGCTCTGCGCGAGGTAGCCCTCGTCAACGAGTTGTCCCAATGCGAGGGCGACATCGGCGAGCGTCGCGTCGCTGCACGCTACTGGCAGCCAGAAGCTCAACACTCCATTGACGGTATCCGCGGCGCCGGGATGGTGAACCAGATACGATTCGATCGAATCCCGGATACGCTCCACACGCGCTTCTTTGCTATTCACTTGAGCACCGGCTTGTGGCTCATTACAGGCAAAGCGCCCGATGCAAACTCCATTCCATTTGGCGACGGACGACGGATGCTTGCCTGTAGCGACTCCTGGCGCCCGCCTGAACGTGCAGCGGGTCAATGCGAACCCACCCGCTAAATCGCGTGGACGGCGGTTTGACATGCCTGGACGGGGCACGATGGAATTTGTGGGAAGCCGCACGCCTGACCCGGACATGGGTCAAGCGTGTCCCCGATGAAGACGCGCATACTCCCCAAGCTGATGCGCGCTGCAACGGGAACGGACTTCAGAGGTCGAAACCGCGATGCGGACGGGCTGTCTGCGCTCGATCGCCGTCGCAGCAGGCGGCGCAGTCATATAAGCGAGCGCAGCGCTCAGCGCAGCGGGCCGTCGAAAGCGCTCTGAGCTGGTGCGAGTCCGTGCTTCTTCAGGAGCTTGCCGAACGCCCGACGTTCTTTGCCCGCGATCCTCGCGGCCTTTGTCACGTTGCCGCCCGCGGCGCTCAGCGCATCGGCCAGATAACGGCACTCGAACTCCGTGATAACCCGGCTTTTTGCGGTCTTGAAATCTTCATGCGCAAGCATGGCGGGCGCCTCCAATTGACGCAGCGATCCATACAGCGAAGCCGGTTGAAGATGCACGATGCCCGGCTGGCATCGATCGGAGATGAAGGGGTCCGGCGGTCCGATCTCGATGACGCGAGCGTCGCTCAGCAGGTAGCCTCGACAGATCAGCGTTTCGAGTTCGCGAATGTTGCCTGGCCAGTCATAGCGGTACATCCAGTCGAAGGTTGCCGGATGCAGCACTTTGTCGCCATTGCCGAAGCGTTGCGCACAGACGTGAAGAAAATTGTCGGCCAGCAGTTCGATATCTCGATCGCGTTCGCGTAATGGCGGCAACGTCACCACGAGAATACGCAAGCGGAACAGAAGATCGAGCCGGAACTCTCCCTCCTCGACACGCTCAGCCAGATCGGCATTGGTTGCTGCTATCAGCCTGACATCGGCATGGCGGCTTTCGGGCGCGCCTAACGGCCGATATTGGTGATCCTGCAGGAAACGAAGCAAGATGACTTGGGACTTCAGCGGAAGCGCATCCACTTCGTCCAGGAACAGAGTGCCGCCACTCGCATGAGCGATAAGGCCTGCCTGCTCGATGTGCGCGTCGGTGAAAGCGCCGCGCTTGTGACCGAACAACTCGTTATCAACAAGCGCATCCGGCAGCGCGCCGCAGTTTACGGGAACAAACGGCCCCGATGATCGTTGTCCACCGTAGTGGATCGCGCGGGCGGCGAGTTCCTTTCCCGTGCCGGTTTCGCCTTCTATCAGCACCGGCACGTCGCAGCGGGCAAACCGTTCGATCACCCGCTGGGCTTCCAGAAACGATTGCGAGCTTCCAATCATCGGAAACGACTCCTCGCCAGCGGGCATGCCAGATACGCCCGCGTTGCATCATTGCCCACTCGTTCTCTGTGGGATGCGTGAATGCGGCGTAAAAAACATTCGGTGTCCTTTATCGAAGGGTAGAGCCACATGCGCGAGGCGTAGGTCGGAGCTTTCCGTGGTGCAATTCCGGAAGCTTGCGCTACTGAATTAGTCTAGCTTCAGACTTTCTTTTGTCCAGATAAAAGTCTGTGATTCGCGCCCGGCCCTCGGCAATATAACGAAGAACTCGAGCACAAAATTAAACCGATACTGATCAGGGATTCCACTCTGTGAATGCCGTTTTACATCTGACAGCAGCACCATCCGCGCTTTGCTCTCGCCCGGCGAGAGGTCATTCAGGATTTATCGGTACGAGTCCCTGAAAATCCTATGTGACCGGTTATCAAACGCCGTATCCGACCTATGTTAGGTTTGCAGAGTTTGCCTTGTGCCCGTTCCACCTCCGTCACATTTCGATGTTCCCATAGATCCAGTCCTGAGCGCCGTTGCTGAGCCGATAGTGAATTAGCATGTGATCCGTCTCGGACCACGCGCCGGAGGCCGGGTCGCAAGCGGCGAGCACGAACAGCATATCGGCCCAGCTTCCGAACGAAGGACCCGCGCTCGCCAGCGCGGCGAGCGGAATGATCGCCTCGATTCTTCCGCTCCCGGGATCCCATTGGGGCGCTTCGACATAATCGACGTTGCCTTCGGCGCTCCATGCATTGTTGGCGACGCGCCAGCGCGAGAACGAATCCGAATCGCTGCGACGTGAGACGACGAAGCTCATCGGCCGGCTCAACGCCTGATTGAAGATGCCGAGGCTGCTGGCGGCCGCGCCGCCCTGCGCCAGATCCTGGCTGTATAGCTGCAGCGCGAACAACGGGGGCTGTGCGAAGCGCGTGAACGTCCCGGCTACGTTGTCGATCCGCACATAGAGATTCGAGCCGTCGTTGGTGACGTACACGCGCTTGATCGAACACATCGGCGACGCGCCCGAAGTCTGCGCGCCCACGAAGTACGGAACGTTCGACCATTGATTCCAGTCTCCCGCCGCCGCATAGCTAACTCCGATCGTCTTGAAGGTACCCGCGTTGTACGACGGCGGTACGCAGCCAAAGCGCACCTGCTTTTCGTAGAGCAACGCAGCCAGAATGAACGCAGAGGCCGTCAACGGTTCGCACATTGAGCTCACGAGCGGCTGTTTCGTCACGTTGGAGACCGCCTCGCCGGGCGGCATGTACCCCTTCCCCCAGATGCTGGCGCACCATTGCAGGCGCGCCAACGCGTCGGCGGCATGGCCGCGCAGGATGTCGTAGACGGCCACCCACAGGCTCATCTGCGGCCACGCCGGTTCCGGCCCAAGGGCCTCGTTGCCGCCCGGGCTCCAGCTCGCCGTGTAGTAGAACGTGTCGCCAGGATAGCGCGCGATCCCAAAGCTCTCATTCGTGAGCGCGCTAAGGATCGTATCGACATGGCTCGCCGCGCGGCCGGACTCATGATCGATAACGCCCAGCGCGATCAGCATGTCCGACGAGCTGTCGATCATCGTGCGCGGCGTGTCGTTCACGTTCACCGCGCGACAGAAATATCCTTGCGGATTCCAGGAACCCGGCGGAAACCAGTCCGACGGACGCTGAAGAGCGGTGAGAATCGAAGCCGCGCCGCCCGCATACCAGTCGGTCAGGGATGTCTCGCCGAGCCCCTCGGTGATGGCCTGCGTCGCATACATGCCGACCACATACCAGCTCTGCGTGTAGCTGTTGTGCTCCAGATTGTCGCTTTCTTCCCAGATGCTGTAGTCCGCCTGGCCGAATCCGTTGGGCTGGATATGGCTGACGATCCAGTCCGCCGACCGCTTGACGCTCGGCCACAGGTCGCGCAGAAACGTCGCGTCGGCGGTCAGCGCGTAGTGCTGATAGACGCCGTACAGAAATGCGCCGACCGAGTCGTACTCGGGCTCGACAAAGGGCACATAGCTGCCGTCCCATGTGTTGTAAGTCGTCTTCCAGGTGCCGTCGCCGCCCTGGCTGCCGCTCATCCAGCGCCAGTACAGTTGCGCTTCGTCGTGATGGCCACTGGCGTCGAGCCCGATCGCTGCGATGCAAGCATCCCGCACCCAGGTCCGGTATTGATAGGCGACGGGATTGGTGGTTGCGGCGAACGTGCCGAGTACGGGGTTCTGGATGTTCTTCATCAGGATCAGCGCACGGTCGAACATCTGGTTGAGCGCATCGTCGTCGAAATGCACGCGCCGGCCCTGATTGCCGTTGGTGAGCCATGTGTTGTACGCGGACGCGACCGCCGTCATCCAGGCGTCGCCCGAAGATGCTCGGGCGGCGGCGATCGCGGCGCTGGCATCAGCTTGTGTCTCGCATACGCCAAGATAGAAGTAGAGCGTCGCGGATGCGCCTGGCGCGACCTCCACGCGCTTGCTGAACGCGAGCGATACGTCGGGAGCACTGACGTCGGCATTGTTTTTCAGCGTGCCTTCGGCGTCGAAGCTGTACCAGGCCGACACGGTACCGCTTTGCGTCGATGCGTCGGCGTTGTTGCCTGCCTGATAGCCGTCGCTCGGTTGCAGCGCGCCCAGCAGCACGAATAACTGCCCGGAGGCCGTCATGTCCGCGATGAACGCGTTTTGTCCGGCGTCGTACCACGCGTGCACCTGCTTGCTCGGATCAACGTTGTTGAGATGTACCTGATCGAGCAGGTTGAAAGTAACGCTTTCGGCCGTCGGATTGGTCAGCGTGTAACGAACGATGAAGAACGGCTGATCGGGCGGCGCCGCGAAGCTGCGGGTCAGGTCAAGGCGAGGTGGCAGCGACGCGCCCTGATAGCTCAGGTAGTGCGTCGTCAGCACGCCGGCGTCATCTGCGCCGCTTTCGAACCACGCTTCGGAGTCGAACTTCTCGGCGTGGCTATAGGAAATCGCGTTGGTTTCGTCACGGAAGAAGCCGGTGTAGTCGACGATCTGGTTCACCGTCCGGCGCGCGAGAGAGCCGCGCAGACAATGGAGTTCGCTCAGGCATGGGCCGGTCCAGGATGTGTCGATCTGGCTAAGCTTCGCGGCCTTCCATACGCCAACGAGATCCCGCCAGTTCGACAGATAGAGCGCACGGGTGGAGGTGGCCGAAGGCGAAGTCGGGCTCATAGGTATTCTCTGGGGCTCGCGAATTGGATGCCCGATTCGACACCGCGAGGCGGGGTATCGCGCATTGCGCGCCGACTGCGATAGCGCGTCATCGCTCGGCTAGCGAACTTCAGCAATCCGGATGAACTGCGGATGGACGCCGCGATTCGGGGCGATCAGGACCGAGTGCGAACGAACGTGTGCGGCGCCACGGTACGCGCCGCCGGGTTTCCGCATTCATATTAGTACAGCGTCGATCGAATTCAGCGGAACACCTAGCATGGAAGCGCCTTTTCCACTCTGCAGTCCGCCATGATTCGGAGAGGACCCTCAATCTAATGCATCTCGAACAAATGTTCAGTTCGACTCGAAGATGATCTTAAATAGCCAATGAAAGCTTGGTGAATGCAGAGAATCCGGCGATGCTTAAACTGCCTGAAGTACCAGGTCGATGTAGTCTTGATGTACCGCGATAGTCAAAGGCCTATCCGACCATGTCGAAAGATTTTCTCCTTTCGATGACAAAGCAATCCACAAAGGCTCGTTCACTACGTCAAGCTATCCGGGTATGCCCCATCACTGCATACAACGCGTCCCGAGCGTACTTCATTTAGCGTTAGCAAACGCACGGGACTGTGCGAAAGCAAAGGTGGGAACCGGCAATTTAAAAATTCTCTCTTTTGCTCGTCCTGTAATTTAGTGTTGCGCTGTAACGAGCAAGGCGATTTTCCGATCGAGCAAGGGTTCCAGCCTGGTTCGTCGAAGCAGCCAGTGGGCGGATGGGAAACACAAGTGGAATAGCCAATAAATGATTTATTTTGGCGTTCGTCGTCCATAACCGGTACTTGGCGGCCAGAAAACATCTGCTAGATTGAGTAGGGAAAATCAGGAAATCCAAAGAAATATTCTATGGTTTCCATCGAGGAAGAGGCGACCCATGCCAAAACGGCCCCTCGTTTTCATTTCCTACCGCCACGGCGACCCGTGGACGGAGTTGACTCGTCGCCTGCAGGTTCGTTTGAAGAACGTCTCAAAGGCGCTGGGCTTCGATCTGTTCATCGACGAAGGCATGGGTGCAGGCGTAATGTGGGCGCAGCATCTCCAGCAGCAGCTCCAGGCAACGACGCACTTCGTCTGCATGCTCTGCGACGAATATTGGGAATCGATCGAATGCCAACGCGAACTGATGTTCGCAGTGGAGAGCTTTCGCGCAACGGGCGAGCCGCGGCTGCTGTTCGTGCTGGCCGAAGCGATGAGCCCCGAATACCTGACTTTCGACGATGCGGGCCGCCCGGACAGGCTCGGCCTGCCGGGCGACGGCGAGCGTGTCATCCAGTCCGTCAGCGACGTGAATTTCCTGGGGCCGTTCGACGGCAACCTCCGGCTCGAACCGCTCAGTCAGGATTCGGCCGCGCGCTTTGCCGAGCAGTTGACGCAACTCGTGAAGCGCCTCAAGGAAACACTGCCGACGCTCGATACACAAACCGCGCGGACTATGGGAAGCCGGCCATGACGAACGTCACGTTCACCGCAGGCACAAAGATCGAAAAGTGTCTCCAGATAGAACGCATCATTTATCTGTCCTGGGTGTCGGACCGCCTGGGGCAAGCCGATCAATGCGCGAAAGATTTCTGGGTCAAGCTCAAATGCTACCCGTACGACGCCTACAACACGCCGCTCAAGACGATCTATCGGTCGCGTCAAGAACTTCAGCCGCCGAAGGCGGGCGATCTCGCCAATTCACATATCAGTCCGCTGATGGTGATCGAGAACATGAAAGATGTCACCGATGTCATCGCCTTCCTGACGGACGACTACATTGCCGCCGAGCCGCACGTTTCCGAACTGGTGGATCTGAGCCAGTTCGTCAGGCGCAAGCGCACAGAGGAGGCCGCGTGGGAGCAAGGCTCACCAGAAAGCGCCGAGCAAAGGGAGTTGGCCATGTGGCTGATCCTCGTTCATCAGATGTCGGATCCGAGGGAATACGCGCTCGTCGCCGACACGTCCCCCGACTGGTGGCACGAACTGCTCGACGGTAACGACTATCTGCGGCTGGGCGACGTATCGGGCGAGACCCTGAAGCAGCAATTGCACACCGCCGCGACGCGTCTGCGCAAACATCAGCGGCTCGGCTGCGGCAAATGCTGCCATCGGCACGAGACCGCCGGGAATGAAACCGACGTCGCACCCAGCACGAGTTGGCTTCGCCGCTTATTTCGGGGTGCGGCGTAGTGCCGTCAGGCCGCGTCTCTCAAGGAATGGAGGAGCCATGAATCGCCAGATCGAACTCCCGGTTTTCATCGGGCACGGCAGCCGCGCAGAGATGTCCGGCAATCCAGACGCGAGCGTGGCAGGCAACGGAGTCATCCTGCGCGAGACGCCCTCCGACGGTAACGAGGCTGACCACGCCGAAGCCGCATCTGTCATCTATAACTTCACCGATCATCCCGAAGGCTATTCCGCCAGCGCGGAATTGGCCGAAGCGGTCAACACCGCCGTCATTCTCGGCAAGCCGCTTCTGCTGACAGGACGGCCAGGCACGGGAAAGAGCCAGTTGGCCGACCGCATCGCGTGGGAATTCGATCTTGCGCCCGTTCTGCGCTTCGAAGCCCAATCGATGAGCGAATCGCCCGACCTGTTCTATCGCTATGATCTGGTCGCGCAACTCGGCGATGTCGAAATCGCGCGCGCGCAGTTGACGTTCCAGACCACGGGCCAGGCGCCGGGCACTGGGGATCCGATGCCCGCGAAACTGAGACCCGAGAACTTCATCACGTTCGGGCCGCTTGGCCAGGCGGTTCTGCGCGCCGCGCCCGAGGGTAACGAGGATCTGCTCGCCGTCGCCTTTCCGGACGAACCCGCCCACCTGGCCCGGCCGCGTCCTAGCGTCGTGCTCATCGATGAAATCGACAAGGCAAGCCGCGATTTCCCCAACGACTTGCTCAATGGCATCGAGCGCCTCGACTTCCGCATTCGCGAGATGCGCGACCGGCTGGTCGCCGCACCGCGCGACGCCCGCCTGCGGCCCATAGTCGTTATCACGAGCAACTCCGAGCGCGATTTGCCTGATCCGTTTCTGCGCCGCTGCGTGTACTTTCATATCGAAGATCCCGACGAGGAAACGCTGCGCAAGATTCTGCTCGCGCGCGTCTTCCCCGAGAGATACATGAGCGAACGTAGCGCGGGCGAACAATCGCAATTCGCCGTCGCCGGCTCGACGCGCCTCTATGACGACCTGCTCGAGTTCTTCGTCGATTGCCGCGAGCGCTGCGGGCCCGAGTTGCGCTACCAGTCGGGTACCTCGGAGCTGATCGACTGGGCGAAATCGCTGCGCAATTCGGGCCTCCCCAGCGACGGACTCATGCGCGACAGCATCGCAGGCGTAAAACGCGCGCTCTCCGCCGTGGCTAAACATCGCGATGATCGCGGGCTGATATTGCGGGCGATCGACGAATGGGCGAGACGCCCATGACCTCGCCCGACACGTCGGCGCCAAGGTCCTGGCCGCCGTTCATCGAACTCGTGCAACACCTGCGCGACGCTTGTTTTTCGCCGGGTGCGACCGAACTCGTCAACGCTGGGCGGCTTTTGCGGCATCTGGAGGAGCGCGGCGAGGCGCTCTCGCCCGACACGCTGCGCGCGCGCCTGCGCCCGATCTTCTGCAAGTCGCGCGAAGACCAGAGCCGTTTCGACGATGCATTCCGCGAGTGGATCGACGACACGAGAGCCACCAGTACGGACGACGAGGCCGAGCTTCGTCCCCCAAAGGAGAGCCCATGGCGCAGGTTCACGACGTTCTATGCGAAGTCGCCCCAGATCGTCTGGTATTTTGCCGCGCTCTTCGTCGTAGTGACCGTGTTCGCGATCGCAGTCAACTGGGGCACGCCTCTGGATGAGCGCCAGAGGCCCGAACTGAAACTCCCGGCAGTGGAGCAACTGATCACGAAGCCCATCCCGGTGCCGCGGCAGGTCGAGCAGTACTATCCCGCGGCCCGCTCGAACGACGAAGTGAACACGTCGATCGTCTGGGGCATTTTTCTGCCGTTGGTCGCGATTCTGCTGTTCGTGTGTGCGCCAGCGTGGTTCCTCGCGCGCACCCAGCGACGCCAGATGTCCGCAAGCATCAAACTCGACGAACGCTCGCTGCACGAAGCGACGCAGCACATCGTCCCTACTCTGGCTTCCGACATCGCCACCCCGCTCGAACGTCATACGCGCGAATCGCGCACGGCGCGCGGCACGCTCGCTCGCCGCGCACCGTTGCACATGCGCCGAACCATCGAAGCCACGATGCGCAACTTCGGCATTCCCGAACTGCATTTCCGGCACACGAATCTGCGGCCATCCTATTTGATGCTGATCGATGCGGAAGACGAGGCCGATCCGCGCGGACGCCTCTTCTACATGTGGGCGAACCGGCTTCGGCAGGAAGGGCTAGATGTCGACATCAGAATGTTTCATCGCCGTAAAGGCGAGGCACCGGTCGCGTACCGGCTCGCCGCACGCGGAAAACTCGACGACGCGCACGGCGAACCCCTCGATCGTCTTCCTGATCCTCCTGTCGGTCAGCGGCTTATCGTGGTGTCGGATCGCGACGCATTCACGGGTCAGGACGGTCGTCTCCTGCCATGGGTCGAGTCCGCGCGTTTCTATCGCTGGCGAAATCGCGCGCTGTTTACCCTGATCGAACCACAAGACTGGGACCTGCGCGAACAATTGATCGAACAGCCCGAGCGCGCTGCCGATCCCGGCTTTCTGGTTCTGCCGCTCGAAGAAGACGCGCTGCGCGCATGGGCGACGCTGCTGGTTTCGGGGGAACTGCCGAACATCGTGCTGAGCGAACCGCAGCGCTATCCGCGCCTGCTCGCCGAAGGCCGGTACGACTTTCTCAGCGACGATTTCAGCAACAAGGAGGTCGCTGAACGCCTGATCGCGCAGTTGAAGCTCTATCTGGGCGACAACGGCTTCCAATGGCTCGCGGCGCTCGCGGTCGCGCCGGTCGTACGGCATCCGCTGACGCTTCTGATCGGCGAACGGTTCTTCCGCCTCGCGAACGTCCAGCACGAAGCCGAATTACGTTATCTGATCGCGCGCAATTACCGGCGGCTTGCGCGGCTTCCCTGGCTGCGCAGGCAGTGCATGCCGAACTGGCTTCGGCTGTTGTTGCTGGAAGAATTGCCGCCGGAGACGCACGAGCGCATCCGCGAAGTCGTGCGCGGCCTGCTGGAACCGCTTTCACCGACCGAAGGCCCGGGCATGACCATCGAACTGGATTCTGTGCCCGATCCGCACGGCGCTCGTGTGCCCGTGGGCGAACAGAGCGTCGCTATTTGTCTCGGCTACCTGGGTGGAATGTCCGCGCAACGGCTTGCCATGCGTATTCCCGAGAAATGGGCGAACTGGATACGCAAACGCCCCGCTCGCACGCCCGCTCGCCGCTTCACGTGGCGCAATGCGGCGAGCGGGCTTCGCGACGAGCTGAAGGGGGCGTGGGCCGAACTCGCGTATCGCGGCGGTATGGTGCGCAACGGCACGCGCGGCGCGCTATGGATCGTCGTTGCAGGTTTGATGATCTGCGCGCTGGTTCTGGTTGCCGCGTCTATGCAAAGGAAGGGCTCTCACTCGGGAATGCTGCTTTCCGAGCAACATCATCCGATCAGCTATGTCATGCGTGGCACGCGAATGAATGCATACGGGTTCAGCCCGGACGGCGACTACGTACTGACCGCCGGCGACGATGGCCGCGTGCAAAATTGGAGCGTGCGCACGGGCGAGCCGCGCGGCGACCCGTTGTACCACGCTTCTTCAGTGACGCGCGTCGCGTTCTGCGGCCGGGGCGACACCGCAGTAACGACGACGTCGAACGGTGCAATCCAGTTCTGGCACTTGTCGCGTGGGGTGCGCGATGGCGACCCGCTGCCGCGCATAAGTGCGTCCGTGAGATCCATTGGATGCGATGATAACGGTCAGTTTCTCGCGGTGACGTACGACGTAGGGACGGTTGACATATGGGACATGCGCACCCGACAAAAAATGAAAAGCCGCCTTTTCGGCTATGGGGCTTATGCGGCCAGATTCGTGAATGACGCGGACACCGTCATCGTTGCGAGTTCTGACGGTGTCTTTTCGTGGGCATGGAGAAATGACGAATACTCGGTGATTCTCAAATGGGATCGCTTCGTCAATAACGCGTTCATCAACCTCGACGGTAGCAGCGTGATTACGCTCGGCGATGACGTCGCATGCCTCTGGAATCTCGAGGATGATTCGTCTATCTGTCCCCCCAAGTCATTCCAACGCATAAACGCCGTCGCGCTAAGCCCGGACGGCAGCCAGTTCATGGTCGCCGACGAACGAACCGTCCAACTGTGGAGCGTGCACCCCGCCCTCAGGCAGCTCAGGGTCTGGCAGGGCGGTGGCAGTCCGGTGAGCGACGTTGGGTTCAGCCCGGACGGCCAGCATCTCGTCATCGGCGACGCGGATCGAGCCACGCTATGGACCGGCGAGAATAACAACTTCGCGATGTCGTTGATGGATCTGAATGCGATGCATAGCCTCGTGTCCGCGTTGATGGCCGCACATCCGGTCGTGCCGACCCTGCTGTGGGTAATCGTGATTGCGATCATAGGGTGGCTGAACGCGCGCAGGTTGCGCCACCGGGTGGTGAAATTGAGCAGTATATGAATCAAGGCGGAGAAATCGTGGATACCGATGTCGCTGCTCCCATCGAACTGCCCGCGCTGCCGGTCGCGCGTTCGCTGCGACGCGTCGGCGCGATCGCCGCATCCATGGTGGCGGCGGGCGCGGTCGATGTCGTCAACAGAGAATTCTTTTGGACGACTGACCGAGACATCGATGTCGGGCAGTTGTTTTTGGACAATGCCGCGGTCATGCTGATCATGTGGCTGGTGGCCTGGTCGTTCCTGACGGTCGAACGGCACAAGCCGTTCGGCAGCACCTCCTGGCGTTATGTGTGGTTCGCGCTTTACTATGGCGCGGGGATGTTGTTCATGCTGCGCCTGGCTTTCGCGTTTTCCAACAATCTCTATGATTTCGTCTCGCAGACGTTCCGGAACACACAGTTCGAGAGCCTGACCGCCGGTCTGCGAATTATCGCCGCTCTCGCGAGCGCCACGTTGCTGCTCCTTCTGCTCACGGCGCTGCCGCGCGCGCTGGCGCGACTTCAGCTGAAAGGCCGCATCACGGGTCGCGCCGCCGATGACTGCCTGTGGTTCGCCGCCACCATCTGGAGCTTCGGCGCGCTCGCCGCATGGATCATAAACGTCAGTTGGGAACCCGACCGCTTCTACCGGCCCGTCAGTGACATAGCGGCCGTAACGGGCTTCGTTTTTACGCGCGTCGCGCTATCGCGGCCAAGGCCCGAGCGCGCACCGTCGCTCGTCATCGTGCTGCTCGAAGGCCGGAATTCGCGCGCGCTGCGGAACTTTATCAACCTCTTTTCCGGCAGATGGTTGCTCGGACCGGTCACGCTCATGGCGCCGGC
This sequence comes from Paraburkholderia sp. UCT2, assembly GCF_014397665.1. Taxonomy (NCBI): domain Bacteria; kingdom Pseudomonadati; phylum Pseudomonadota; class Betaproteobacteria; order Burkholderiales; family Burkholderiaceae; genus Paraburkholderia; species Paraburkholderia sp. UCT2. The sequence goes on along the minus strand of NZ_VZQO01000020.1, from coordinate 93,906 downwards.
ATCGAATGCGATCGACTACTACGGCGCGCATGCCCGCGTCGCCGCGCGCGCGGACTGCCTGGAGACACTGTTCCCCAAGACCGTCGGCGAGCTGAGCCACGCACGAAAAGAGCTTCCGCGCGATGACGATTGGAAGGGGCTGGTCGCGCGGGAGTGCTATCCCACCCCGTCGCTGTGGACCGACTACTTCCGCTCGCTGCTGACGCCATCGACGTGGGTACTGCTCGTCGCCGAAAGCCACGATCTCGTCACGATCGGCGACGCGTCGAGGCGGCTCGATGCGATCCGCGCGAGCCTTCCCATCAGCCGCACGTTCGCGCTGACCGGCGCAGAGGTCCCCGCGACGCTACAGGGCTTGAGCATCGTGCGCATCGCCGCGGTCGGCAGGGACAGCTTCAAACGCGCCGCCAATGTCTTACAGCAGCACATCGGCCGGCATGAGGGCAAATCCATGCCGCAAGAGCCGGACTGGCCGGCGTTCTATCTGGGCGCACCGCTTGCGTGGAATGGCCTCGGCGTGTGTGCGCTATTCGCGCTCGGCGCGTTGCTGAATCATGGTTTCAGCCATCGGGCCACCACGACGGTGATCGTTGCCGTCCTGGTGGCCATCAACCATTGCATCGCCGCGGCGGTGGCGATCCTGCCGAAGCGCTATCTGAGCTTCGCGCGCCGCACCTTCTGGAGTGGCAGACCCAAGGGTGCCTATGCGCTGTCGGGCCTCGCGACGTTCCTTATTCTGCTAGCGCTGTCGGCCATGATTTATCCGATCCGGGTGCACTTCGGCAATGCGCCGATGACGCCGTTTTTCTCCCAGGCCAAGTGGCTACTGCTTTCGGTGACGCTCACCGTGACGCTCGCATCGCTATGCGACGATTATGTGCTCCAACCTGCCGATCCGCCGTGGTTGCGTCCGCTGGAAAGCATCGCGCTCGCCTGCGTGATGGCGATCGCGGGCTGGCTCGTGATCAACTGGGTCATGCCGGATATCGCACGGGTCCGGCCGAACATACCGGTGAGATCGTGGACGCCCGTCCTGGTGAGCGCCGGGATCGGCGCGCTATTCGGCTATACATGGCCGGCGTGGTATCGCCGGAATCTGCGCGCGCGTACGAAGCACACCCAATCCGCCGAGCCGGAAGAACGCACGAAGCCACCACTCCGAACGCCCATTGAACCACCGACAGTCGTTTGATTGGCAGGAGTCGCGCTCGCATTCAGCGCAGATTACCGTTCGATGCCGTTTGTACCGCAGGCGCATTGCAGCGGGTGAAGCCCGACGACGGAAGCAGCGGATTATCGCTGGATTGTATAGCGGTCGGCGATTGACCTATATTTGGGGGCGTGATTCGACTTAGACGGCTTGACGGCCGCCCAGCATATACACGTCGAACCGTAGCGGTGTAGGAGGCAAGCGTGCGATCTTTTGCCAGACCCGAGTCGAAGCCTGTTCAATCGAAGCGCAACGCAGCGCTGGCGCGGACCTTCGCCCCACACTCGGTGCATGAAATCCTCGCCACTCCGGGCCACTCGCTCGACCTCGCCTCCCGGCAAAAGTTTGGCGCCGCGTTCGACTTCGACTTCAGCCGCGTACGCATTCATGATGATTCGCGCAGCGCGCGCTCGGCGGATGACGTCGGTGCACGCGGCTACGCCGTTGGCGAGCACGTTGTCATGGGTCGTGAGAGCAATGCTCACACGCTCCATCATGAACTGGCCCACGTCGCGCAACACCCTGCCGCGAACCGGATTCCGCCGCACTTGCCCATAGCCGATGCGCACTCCCCTGAAGAAGCGGCCGCGCGCCACGCATCGGACGTGGTGACGGCTGGCGGACACATGCGCTTACCACCCGCCGATGGTGTCATCGCCCTCCAGCGCGACCCCCAACCCGTCGATCCCCTCGCGCGGACAGACGACAAAGGCGGTGCGAAAGAAGAACCGCCCGATCCGACGCCGTGGCTCACGCTCCAGGCGCAGGGGCTGATTCAGTACTCGCGCGTCTATACCATTCCCAAGCCGCCGCCCTGGATGCTGGGCGCGCAACTGGCCGCGAACATCCAATTCCACGGCGCTCCCAACAGCACCGGTTTCGAACTCGCGCTCGTGGGCCAGTACGGAAGAATCATGACCTGGGGCAGCAACGCTACTGCCACCGGAGACCAGTGGTCCGGCGCGCTGCAGCCCTCGTATCTGTTCATCAACACCGGCAGCACTCAGGTCGCTTTGTTCGGCCAGGGCGGGTTCGCTTCCACCTCTTCCAGTGACCCCACTCTCGCGGGCAAGCAGTTCAGTCTGCTCGGCGGCATTCAGGCCACGCAGGATCTGGTGGAGTTGGGGCCGCTCAAGTTGCAAGCCGTGGCGTCCTTGGCCGGCGGTCGTGCGTGGTCAAAAGGACCTGCGGATGATCAATATTCCGGCAGCCGCACGTGGCAGGTGAACGCCGGATTCCAGTTCGCTTGGGACGCAGTGAAGCGCAAACCCGCGCCGCCTCCGGAAAGAGTCGAAGTGAAGCTACCCGACGAGGCGAAGCCGCCCGTCGAAGAACCCAAAAAGACGGCCGATCAACAGAAGCGCGCCGACGCCAGGCAGACCGTGGATCAACCGGAGAACAAACCCGCCGACAAACCCGCAATTCCGCCTCCACCTTCGGACGCCACGTTTTTCTTCGTCAAGGATCGGCCGACGCACGGTGGGGGAAACGACAAAGGCGTTTTGGCGAGTGGAGATCTCGAAGGTCTCAAAGCGCAAATCGGAAAAGCTCTCGCGGGTGATCCTGGCCTCAAGATCTCAATCTCTGCGGCCGCCTCAATAGAGGGAACTACCGAGTACAATTGCGACCTTGGCTCGCGCCGCGCCGAATGGCTACGGCAACAATTGAACGTGCCGGTCGCCCGCATTGCGGACCCCGAACCAAATTTGCTGGAAGGCGCTTGCGCCGATAGCGGCGGTTTGATCAGCTTCGGTTCCACGAAAGCGGTCAACACCACCGACGAAACCAAACGCGCGCTGGACCGCTTCGCCGTGGTGCACTTCCACCACGGCAAGTAGACTGCGCTCGCTTTCATCGCCAGTGCCGACGTAAAACTCTGCCTGGCGCAGCATGTACTCTGCTGCTCAGCGGCTCGCTCGTTTCGTCCTGATCCGCGCGGCAGGCTTCGGGAAATCGCTGAAAAAACGTCCAGACACGTCCCGTATTCCGCGCCACTTCGCGGCCCAGGTGTCCGCGCTAGCCATTAGCGCACTTCCGGTTTCGATGATCCGTGTTCTATCGAGCGGCTCGATTCGTCTTTGATCCCGCGATCGACATGGAGTGCGCTATCGCTTGATTTATTAATTTCTTAAGAAAAGAGAACTTGCGCCCCTACGTTCGCGTCTTTTTTAGAAACCCGGTATTTTCGGGTTTTAATTAGCTCGCATCGTTCGTTGCCGTACATAGCGAAGTACGTTGATTGTCCTAGCCTTGCTGAAGAGCACCGCTGAAACGTACATTCGCTACAGCAATCCCACAAAAACGCTCCCGTTTGGAATGCGGCTGCTACACCCTCAAACTAAACCACCAGACGTCGAGTACCAGCCGCGCGTCACACGCATTCGTACTGCTCTATCCCCGCGAAACCTCGAACACGGGGTTGGCTCAATTTTCAAGTTGCATGCTTCTTTGATGGAGGGACCATTACGAGGCGACGGCTGTCTAGATTCGCAATCCAGGCGAAAAGAAATGATCCCGGCGTGAGTCTCGCTCTATCGCGAGAAAACAATGAATATTCCTGACGAAGCACATGGTGGTGCATATCGGCAATTTCCCACCCGCCCAGACCAATACCGGGGAAGCGCGTGGGACGCTACATTGGGCCAGTTGTTCTCGACGGCCGTTACGCATGCGACCGACCGCATCAACTGGTACGACGCGAAGGCCACCGAACGCGCGGCCGTAGCCAAGCGAATCCGCTTTATGTCGCTCCTTCTGTTTGCACTCGGAACGCTTGCACCAATATTGCTCACATTTCTGATCAAAATCGCTGCCGTCGGCAAGACTCCGAACACGCCTTCGACGTGGCTCGACATGATCGCTGCGTTGCCACTGGCGGAGATCGGCTATGTGTTGCTGGCCGTTGCGGGTGCGCTGGTCGTCTTCGACCAATTCTTCGACGCATCCGGTTCGTGGATTCGTTTCCGTCAATCGCAGGCACGGCTCGAAGTTTTGCTGGCAGACTTTCGATTCAGCTGGGCTCAGGCGATGGCACAGGCACAAGGGTCCCTTATCGGCAAAGAACGTCCCCCATCTTTCACGGCGATCTTGCGCGATTTCGTCATCAAGGTGGAATGGCTGGCGGAAGATGAGACGAAACAATGGGCAAAGCGGTTCAGCCAGATGATCGATACATTCGATCGAAATCCTAATCTGAAGGTGTCGCTGGGCGGTTCACCAGGCGCTCAGGCAGGTGCAGGTCCGGAGGCAGACGCGGATGACGCTGGCGGCCGGGCCGGCACGACCAATGGCGGGTACAGCGCGGCTGCCACTTCTCAACGCTCCCCACCCCCAGCCGCGCATGAGGACGAGCGCGTAGCGACCGTCAACGTGCGTCTCGCGATCGACGGCATCGACACGCTGGACGAAGGCTCCCTGCGCCTCGAGGTCGACGGCACGCAGATCGACGTAGCGGGCGATGGATTTGTCGAACTGCAACTCGCTCCTGGAATGGATCACGCGATCGTCGCGACCGGACAGCGCGCGCAGAAAGCCGTGCGCGCACAGTTGCAGGATAACGTGACGATCGAAGACGAGGACAAGCCGCTCACCATCATGTTATGACGGAGCCCGGTATGAACAGCATGTTTGTCGGGAAAGGATCGCCGTTGACGCAGAACGGATTCGACACTGTCCTCAGTGCGCTGGATGTCGATGCTTCTTCGCTATGGGCACTGGTCACCGTCGAAACCCGGGGTTTTGGATTTCTCGCTGATCGTCGCCCAAAGATACTCTTCGAGCGGCACGTCTTTCACAATCGCACTGGCGGGCGCTTCAGTGCATCAAACCCCGACATCAGTTCCAGTACTCCCGGCGGCTACAGCGGCGGGGCGGCCGAGTACGACCGCCTTGCGCGTGCAATGCAGCTCGACCGGCAGGCCGCACTCGAGAGCGCGTCCTGGGGTCTGCCACAGCTCATGGGATTCAATGCATCGAAGCTGGGCTACACCAACGTCGACGGCATGGTCCAGGCCTTCGTCGTCGATGAAGACGCCCAGCTTGATGGAGCGCGACGCTTCATCGCGAGCAACGCACCTCTCGCTTCGGCATTCCGGCAGAAAGTATGGCCGCGCGTCGCCTTCTTCTACAACGGCAAGGATTACAAGAAAAACGCGTACGACGACAAGCTGCTTCACTATCAGCAACTATATGGAATCAAGGGACTACCGAGCATCGAATTGCGGACGGCTCAGGCCATTTTGACCTATCTTGGGTTCGACACACACGGTGTCGACGGGGTGATTGGCAACGGAACTCGCACGGCGATCATTGCCTTTCAGCGTGCCAAAGGACTCAACGTCTCGGCCGAACTCGACGATGCGACGCTCGACGCACTGAAATCCGCGGCACCGTGACCAGTTCGCTCTAAGGTTTATCTCCGCTAAATGCCTTGAAGATTGCTGCGATATCCATGATCGGCAGTTGGCGATACCCGACATCGCCGATGGGTCCCCCGGCGTTGCCCAATCCAGGCACCGGAGTGATCTGAGGATGGATTCCATCATTCTGCATCGCGTGTTGGTCTGACGAGGTCACCTTCCGCAACGCATCGAAGACGGGAGAGCGAAACTGAGGACTCCAGGAGATCCGCAGATCGTCCAGTTGCACTTTCAGGCTGGCGAAATAATCCGCCCAGACGTCGACGCCTTGTTTTCGCCAGAATCGAGCCGCATGATCGGCATACCACTCACCAACGCCAAGACTGACGTTGACAGGGTTCGCGACCCACTCCTCGGCAAGATTCTGCAGCCACACGAACGCGCCGGACACGTTGTCGATGCGTCGCTCTCGCACAGCATTCCGTTTCAGAAAGTCTTCGAGGTTGGAGTCGCTCAAGGTGGGATATATCTGGAGATACTCGCTGCCGTTAAAGTAGTCTTTCGCGTTGAATCGTTCAGTCTTTTCATAGGGTATAAAAACGCCGATCCGTGACGAAATGCTCCCGTCGAAAAAACCTAGCTCCCACGGTGTCCAGAAGCCTATACCGGGCGCAGACGCAGAATTGGCAGGCATCCTGGCGCCCTCCTCCTGCGTTGGATAAATCATGATCAGGCACGTCGCGCGCGATATCCTGTTGCGGAGGATCTCAACTTTTTCGTGCGTCACGTTGCTTGTGTCAGCGAGTTCGGCGAAATCCGCGTCGACGAACGGTGTGAAACCGTAGCCGCGAATCGTCGTTGCGAGTTGCCGGGCTCTTGCCTCGTCGCTGTGACGATACGAGATGAATACGTCGAAGAACTCGGGAATACCATCTTGATCTTCTGCCACGATAACCTCCGCGACGACTGCACGTTTTTTCAAGCGCCAATTTCGTGCGTGACAACGGCAGTGGAAAAAACCCTCCAACGGGCCCGTCAGGCCGCGCCCCGAACACCTCACGTCGTGACGCTTTTCACACCCGATTGCGTGGCCAGCCAGTCGGCTACCGCGCCAAGGCGCCCGCGTTGAACCTCGTCCTCGACCAGCCGCGCGCTGACGCACAGATCGGCCAGCACACTATCGATCTTCCAGCGCGTCACATCTTCGCTGACGACTTTTTTCGCGAGATCCTCGGCCAGATCAGCGTTGCCGTCGTCGAACGCAAGGGCCAGCCACGTCGGCCGTAGCCATTCGTCGGTGACGCCTCGCCGGAACGCGCGATCGCAAGCGGCGGTCGCGAGCGCCGTCACGGTTTGCGCGCGCTTCAAGTCACCGTCGCAATTGCGCTCGCGATACAGACGCGGAAGATTAGACGAGCAGTAGTACTCGTTGAAGTCGAGATCCATGCCCCGTTCGTAGTAGTCGATTGCCTGGTCGCGAAGTCGCGACTGCCTTTTCGAATCCGCGGCCGCTTTGTACAGCCGTTTGTACCGGCCTCCCAGCAAGCCGAAACGTTCTGCCGACGGCCCGGCTATCGCTACCAAAGCCTCGAGTTGGTCGATCGCGGACTGCACATCACCCGTCTGCGACACGGCGAACGCGCGCTGTGCCTGCACCTCGGGCTTCTCGCGGTATTCCTGCGGCAGCTTGTCGATGAAGTCGAGCAGCTTGCTCCAGTCCGCCTGCTCATTTGCCGCATCGCGCAACAGCAGCAGCAATGCGAACACGACGCCTCCCATCAACGGCGGCACACCGTGCTTTTTCACAAGTTCCTGCGCCGCCTCCATGCGCTCTTCCCGCGGCAGCAGACGTACGTTGCGCACGGCGGACTGGAACACGGCCAGGTCCATCATGTGCTGCTTCATCGTGGACGCGAGGGCCGGATCCGGATTGTCCGGGAAGCCGCTCACTGCATTGAACATCGGCGATTCGCCATCCGTGAGCGCGCTGATGCCCGGCATGATGCATTCGTGGATGCGCTGCGCAGTGTCCTGATCAATATTGCCGTTCGAGAGCGGATAGCGGACCGTGCGCATCTGCGCCACGTCGAAGAGCGGCTGCGACCAGTCGGCCGCGAGCAGCACGCAGCCGGTGCGCCTGGCCGCGTGGCGGATGCCGACGTCGTAGTAGACGTTGCCATTGGGGATGGTCATGTCCGCGAGCACCAGGTCCGCATAGAAGATGCGTTCCAGCATCTGCGTGATGATCATCGAGCCGGTGTCCTGGTCCGCGCGCACGGGCTCGTAGCCTAGCGCTCTGATTGCCGGCACATAGGCGAGGTCCCACAACGCGTTGAAGTCGATCTCGCCCGGAGCGTGCGCGGTGTCCGCCTGCGTCCGCTTGCGCCCATAGGGCATGATGGCGAAGCAAATAGGTTTCGGCATGATTGGCTCACTGTGTCGATCCGAGCGGATGGATGGGCCGCCCCACAACGCCGCCGGCGGCCTTGACGGCCTCGTACATATGGCCGGCGCCGCCCGGCCCGTCGCCCGCCTGGCCGTTCCAGACGCAAATGAAATGAACCTTCTGCGCGCCACACCCCAGCGCACGTTCAAGCATCCAGAGGTTGTTGCGCTCGTAGGGTGATGCCCGGCGCTCCTCGTCGGTCGCGGCTTCGGGTAGCACGAAAGTGCGGGCGCACTTGTGTGCCCGCACGGCCTCAAAGCGTGCGTGCCAGTTCGAGTTCGCAAAGTCAACCGAATCCTGCACGAACACCTGCGGCTCGAAGGGCAGATAAAGATCGAGATGCGCACCGCGCCCGAGCATCAGTTCCGCGAAGATCAGATCGCCGCCGCATGCACCGCCGCAGATGGCGAGGTCGGCACTGCCAGCGTGGAGACCGTCGAGCATTGCAGCTATATCCTTCGCTACCGCTCCTTCCCGTTCCGGTGGGAAGCGCGGCTGCCGGCGCTCGGGGCGATCGATCATATGCCCGCTGAAGAGAAAGACATGCTTCGGTAAAAAAATTTGAGTCACCTTGGAGATCCTTGTCGACGCACCCCGAATAGCGTCTGCGGCGCTATGTGCTCAATAGTCCCATTCAGGTTCTTCGCCAACTGGCAACACATCGAGCATCTGTTCGGCAATTACTTGCAGCCCGGGCCATTTCCAGCCCCCCATAGGGCCGAACCACTCAAGATAGCGAAGGATCTGGCGCCGGGTGGAAAATACATGAAACGATGATGGACCCGCCAGTTCAACCACATTGCGGCAAGCCTCGATCGCCTTGTCGACCGAGGTCTGGTCGGGAGCTAATGGAACATCCTTCAGCCAGGGCTCGATCAGGCTCAGCTCGGCGATATTGCCGTGGGCCCAGGCGCGCTCGCACGCGGAACCATTCTCGGCATCGTTCTGCGATTGGGCGTCCGCCGTGATCCACAAGGGCCTTACCTTGCTTTCCGTCCAGTCCGAAGCCGGCAGCCTGCCCAAAGACCGCAGGAACAACGTGAGCGACACATATTGCACCAGCTCCCAGGGATGCGACCGGTTCAGCAGATAGGCTTGCCAATACCAGCCTCGCGCACGCTCCAGCTTGTCCACCACTTCGTTGCCGCCTTTCTTCGTCAAGCGGGAAGTGGTTTTGATCGAGTGATACAGCATCTGCGCTTCGCGCTTCTCGGTGCTGGCGAGTTGCGCCAGGATCCGGGCCCGCTGGGCGGGATACGCTTCATTCGCCGCTTCGAGGCGCTCCTTCGCGTAGGCGACTTTTCTTTGCACGTGCTGGAGCATCTCCTGACGTTTATCCCCGGCGAGCGTCTGATGGCGTCCGCTGATGCTGGACTCCCGGTCGGAAAAGGCCACCATGACACGATCCGACACACGCAATGCAATATTGATGCTGCTCATGGCCTGTCGAATGCACGCGTCGGCCAGTTGATCGTCAAAATTCGGCGGAAGGGATGCGTACGCGACGATGCTGGCCCAATCGTGCTGGTCCTTGAAGCAGGAGTGGAGCCTCCTGCGCAGGCCCACCAGCAGCTTTCGCGGGTCCTCGCCCCAGAGCAGGCCCTGGTAGAGATCCTGAACGAGCATCACCGATCCGCCGAACGACAGCGGGTACTGGCTCGCGATCACGAGTGGAATACCGGCCTCGTGCAACGCGTGCCCAACGCTCGCCCCAACACCCGTCACGCCGCCGACATTGCCGCCATTGCAGCTCGCGAGCGTCACGACGGCAGGCCGCACGAACTTCCCAGCCTTGTCGCGGCGCGGCGTGCGCAGGATGCTCGCGAGCCGCGCACCAGAGACGACCTCATAGCCGTTCGGTTCAATGGGTGAGATCAGCGCTACGCCGAACCGGTGGTCGTAGCCGCCCGGCAAATCGACGCCGTGCGCGAGAATATGCACATGCGTGTAATCGCTGGCCGCGCATGCGCGCTCCAGACTCTGGACCGTCGCGTCAGGCAACACGGACAACCGTTCCTCGACAATCTTGAGCCGCTCGTCGTCATCGAGGTCGTCCGATAGCGCGAGCCATGGCGCGAGCGCCTCGCGCAGCGCGAGCAGATGTGCCGCAGCCGGCACTTCCTCGAAACCGGGCGGGGAAGCAAAGGCAAACAATATGCGCGGCTTGCTCGGCCAACGGATGAATTCCTCCGGCACGCGCCGCGTCTCGCGCGTAATGCAAATGGGCTGCTGTGTTTGCAGGGTAAGCGGCTGACCTTCGCCTGGAAAACCGCCGGGCGCGGTCGCGAGCTCGAACGGCAGGAGCGCGAGCTCAGAGGCGGACAGGATCAGCCGCAAGTGCGTGACTGGCTCGTCGCCCGCTGCGGTGTCGGCGCCCCGGCGATTGAGGTCGGCGGTCAGGCCGGGAATTTCGCCGAGCAGCTTGCCAAGCACCACCGCGGTGTCGCCGAGCTGAAACTCACGCGCCTCGGCTCCGAGTTGATAGCTGAGCGCGCGCAGCCGGTAGAGCATCTGATTGTGCTCGAACGGAACATGCAGCGTCACCGCGCTATGGTTTTCGCACAGTGCAATATAGGCCGTGAGCGGCGAGAGCAACTGGTTGTGCGATGGACCCTGGCGGAGCAGTTCGAGTGTGATCTTGCGCATCGTCAGTTATCCAGAAGGCTGCCACTAATCGATTCGAGTGTGTACTCGTCTTCCGCAAGCTTGACCACTTGCCGCAACTCGGCTCTTGCGCCGGATCCGTCGTCCTTCTTCCATATGGCCACGACGGTACAGGGGCGCAAAACCAGTGATCCGGAGGGAAAGCTGTCGAGAGTTGCCATGTCACCACCGTTGAGCACCTCAAAAATCTCGGCAAACTTTTGTGGATCGCTCCGGGTGGCGGGATCGATGCGGATCAGCCGTGCCCAGGTCCCGCTGTTGAAGTACCGCCCCTTGCCGTTCTGGCGGCGTAGTGCGCGACACAGATGCGTATGCCCCGCAATGATGATGTCGACCTCCGGGCCGATCTCCTTGTCGAGCAGCACGGCGGTTTCGTCGCGCGCCGTGATGTCGAAGCTCCGGTCATTGTCGAGCTTTTCGAGCGCCTCGCGCAACACCTCGCTCGTCGGCGCATCATGCGCCCATTTGTACAGCGCGCTCGCCATGTCAAGTCGCTTGCCCTGCTCGCTCGCGACAAACGCAAGCGGATCGACGCCCCGACGGACTATGGCATCCGCCGCAGCTAGCATCGCGCGTCCATCGCGATCTTGACGTGAAGTGGCCGGTCCCGCTGCATTTAGCAGACCGCCGGACACGGTTGCGGGCTGTACCGGGTCTCCCGCTGCCAGTTCCTCAGCCCCCAGCATTCCGTTTGGCTTGTACATGCCGGCCCACGCGCGGACGAGTCCCACGTTCGCCAGCCTCATCGCGCTGTTGAAGTCCCGCATGGCTTCGGGAGCACATGCTGCGAGGGTCGGCACGACGCCGGCCCCTTCCGGTTTAAGGAGATCGACGAAAGGATATTTGCGCTTGATCTGGTTCATCACGTCGATAACCATCCGCGAGCCAGCGTTGGGTATCCACGGTTCTGCAGGGCGCCCAAACTGCTTGTCCCGGCCGATCAGTCTTATTTTCTCGAAGTCCGCCGGATTCCACCGATCTACCTCATTACCATGCACGCACAGCACGGAATGGCCACCGACATCGCACTGCACGCCCGACCCGTCGAACACGAAATGCAGGCGCGCGTGCGCTCCGCTCGACGGTGACGCGTCCTTTGTCAGGATTTGCGCGAGGCGCGTGCGCACCCAAGGCAACGCAAGCTCCAGATCGTGATTGCCAAGGTTTACGATCAGACGACGTCTGGACTGCTGGAGAAAGATCGGGATGGCATCGAAGACGGGCTTGAATGTCGGGTCCTGCAAGGCAATGCGCTCAAGCTTCGCCACGGCGCCGTCCGGGTCGAAGTAGGTGGCGTTCGGTTCGGCCAGGAAATCGATGAAGTCACCGTTGATGACGAGCGCTATCTCCTGTTCCGGATCGCGCCGGGCAAGGTCACTGATGAGCCACGCGAGTTCAGCCGCGGAGCCGAAGATCTGGAAGCCTTGGGTGCCGCCAAGGTGGAGATCGGAAATGACGTAAAGCTGATCGACACTGTGTACCGGAATCAATTCGCCCTCCTCGGTCCAAGTCCATCAATGCGCTGCGCGAGATTCGAGCCTGCTTGCAGCCGTCCGGCAGAACGAGATCTAGCAGGCTGTTGAGCGCAGCGGCATGATCGAAGTCCGCTTCGGCGGTCTTCAGCAGTTCAGGATACGCTTTCAAAGCCTTGGTTCGGATCGCATACTCCTCAGCCGCTGCGTCCAGTTTGTCCCACAGCGATTTGTCAAATAACATCTGAAAAGCTGACACACCCGAAATGCCGATCTTTCTGGTTTCCTCACGCGCAATTCTGTACTCGGTGAGCACCGCGTCGTATAGCGAGATGCACATTTCTTGCGACGGCGAATGGAATCTCGCCTCCTGGTATTTCGGGTCGAGGATGTCGTAGCGCACTCTCAGCATCAGTCTGACAAGCTGCACGTCCAGGCATCGCCGCCGGCATTTTCCATTCGAACATCGACCGCAGCTTCTGGCTATTCGCTTCGACGAACAGCACGGTGAGCCGTCGCAGTTGTGACTGCGCGACTTCGCACTTTGCGATGATCGGGATGAAAATTCCCTGCTCAGTCTCGAATGGTGAAAGGTGCGGAGGTAGTGCCCCTGCCACTATCGAGGCAAACTCCGTCTCAAGTTCACGAGGCCAGTCGACCTGATCCTCGAACATCTCCAATACAGAAGACCAACTGACCGTGGCATCGGCACTCATGCCTAGCATCTTCATGCCTTCGGCATTTCCTGCGACCTGCGACTGCTCCGGATCGAACTTGCGGTTCCTGTCATACGCAAGGGAGATCTGAATTCGCCTCGTGTAATACTTTAGTTTGATCAACGTATCGGCGAAGGCTTCTGCCAGTTCGCTAGCGGCGTCCACCGCGCTTTTATATGACTTGGACCCGATTTCGTCCACTTCCGCGTTTAGAGGTTCACCGTGAGTGAACAATCCCTTCGCGAAGACCTCACTAAAGAACTTGAGAATGCCTTCTTCCGTTGCGGGGTAATACTGATACTGCTCGAACATGCCTGGAAGCTTTTTCAGTTCAAGATTGCGTATCCATATCACCGGCTTTTCGCAATTTTCCGTGAAACGAGCGAGTTCATAGGCCGGCCAGCCGTTGTCCATATCAGCGCGTGGATAGAGGAATACGAAGGCGTCGGTTTCGCGGGTGTTCTGCTCGATCCACGCGTGCCAGTTGGCGCCGCCCAGCATTTCTTCGCTCAGCTTCACCTCAACCGAATCGGGAGACGCCAGAGCCAGGATTGACCATTTCAAACTTCGCGCAATGTTGACGAACTCCGACGTGTGACTCAGGAATATTTTGACGGTGCTCATTCTCGTCTCCTTATGTCCCGCTCGTGTCTTGCGCACGCATCTTTACGATGCAATAAAGACGATTGGAGATAAAGAAATTGAATCGGCGCGACCCTGTTGTCCGTATTGATATGGGAACCTGGGTTCAGGCTACGAAAGCCGGTCGGGCGCCCGCGTCGATGGCGCATGCAATCTGGCATGGATGACAACGCACTGCTTGTCACGGGCAGCGCGATGAGTACCTGAACAAAAAGTCTGAATGTTCTAAGCGCTATGCGAATTTCGGCAGCCGATGCCGCACGAGATCGATCCCGCGCGGCCAACCCACTTCGTCGAAGAACGCGGCGTGGTGCTCAAGCCGTCACAGCACCGACGATGACCACCGCAGAAGGGCTGCGGTCATTGCAGCCCATTCCGTCCTTCATAGTCATCCTGACTAGCGCCTATCCGCCAAAATCCGCCGATTCCGCACCTGCGCGAAGTGAGTCATCGAGATCCAGCGATGGAGTTCTGACATGCACGAGAAGTTCTGTGGATGCGAGTTCGGCGAGCGTTATAAGCGGCCGGTTCGTTCTTGAAAATGGATGAAGGCGAACCATTCGCCCAGCCCATCGACGCGGATTTCAGAATCCAGAATTGTTATTCTGGATGGTCGAGTGGCCATGAGGTCTGTGGCCTCTATCTCCTGAACTTCGGCGCCTTCTCAACCGCTCGACTGAGCCGCAACTGCGCCTGCGTCGATCATCCGCAAAAATTTAAGCTGCAACGCGTGACCATGCATGCGAAGCACGCTCCATTTGACGCCACGCAGCGCCTGCTATCAGCGAAAACCCGGATCCTCATTGAGTATCAGTCTGTCTGCACGATCGTCGATTTCAAACATAATCGCGTCCAATCGTTTTCAATTTGAGGCCGTCTGGCTCGGCCGGACATTCATTTGCATCTGAGATCACTACAACGGGTTTCTCGGCCATTCTGCTTGACGCCGTCCAACCTGGAGTGCCACGATTCAGCCGTTGTTGTTCATTGACATTTTGGCACTGCGTACCTTCGTATCACCCAGAAGGAGTTGCCCATGTCCCACGAAGAGGTTGTCGCGTTTCGAGCCGGCGACGGTCACGCGTGCAACCTAATTCACGTTAGCGGCTCCAGGCAGGCTCCGAAGGGACCTGTCCTGCTGGTACATGGAGCAGGTGTGCGCGCCAACATATTTCGCCCCCCAAACGCTACGAACTTCGTTGAAGCGTTAATCGATGAGGGATATGACGTCTGGCTGGAAAACTGGCGCGCCAGTATCGACCTTCCGCCGTGTGAATGGACGTTGGACGAAGCTGCTCTATATGATCACCCCGCCGCCGTGAAAAAAGTTGTCGAGCTGACCGGGGTTCCCACGATCAAAGCGGTGGTGCACTGTCAGGGGTCAACCAGCTTCCTCTTGTCGGCAGTTGCCGGGCTCGTCCCGCAAGTCGACACGATCGTATCAAACGCAGTATCACTTCACCCTCAGGTCGGTTGGCTTTCATATCACAAAGGTCGCTACGCGCTGCCCATCGTCGGCCTGATGACCGACTACCTCAACCCTCAATGGGGTGAGCACGCCGCCGGTGTCGTACCCAACCTGCTCAAAGGTCTGGTACTGCTTACCCACCACGAATGTGCCAATGGGGTCTGCCGATTTTCCAGCTTCACATTCGGCATAGGATTTCCGGTGCTATGGCGCCATGAAAATCTCAGCGATACCGTGCACGACTGGATCCGCCAGGAATTCGCCAATGTGCCAATCTCGTTCTTCCGGCAGATGAACCGGTGCCTGGATGCAGGTCACCTGGTGTCACAGTTGCCGGGGCTTCTGCCGGACCCGACAGCACAGCCGCCGAAGACGCAGGCGCGCTTTACGTTCATCGCTGGCGAACTCAACGACTGCTTCAAGTGGCAAAGTCAGCAGGCTACGTTCGACTGGTTCGAACGCTACCGCCCTAACTATCACCGTCTGCATGTGCTGGGCGGATATGGGCATCTCGACGTATTCATCGGCAAGAACGCGGAGCGTGACGTGTTTCCCGTGCTCATGGCGTCACTGGCCGCCCCCCAATGACTCAGAACCGACAAAGGGAGCCGGTTATGGCGATACCAGCACGACAGAGGTGGCTTGCTGGCCGCCATGCACTGGTCGATGACATTCCATTCCAGATGCCAGTCGCTTCCCGAAAATCTCCGGCGCTGATGGCGGTCTTTTCGATCGACCTCGACGCAGCGCGCAGTGTGATCCCGGGCAATGAAGTCCATCCATTCCAGCTCTGGCGTCGAGGCCTGCTCGTCGTGACCGTGATCGACTATGTCATCACCAACATCGGCCGCTACATCGAATACTCCATCGCGATCGCCTGCACCCACGGCCGCCAACCGGCCCCACGCCTGTTGCCGGGCCTTTTCATGAAGACCTTCGGCACTGGGCAGTACGTGGTTGACCTTCCCGTGTCGACCGAGATTTCGGTCAAAGGTGGTCGTGGCCTCTGGGGCATGCCGAAGCACCAGGCGAACCTCGACTTCGTCATCGGAGAGAAGTGGGTCAGCAGTCAGTACGACCTCGATGGCCGGATGATGATGCGCATCGACGTGCGGAAGCCCCGGACGGCGTGGCTTCCCGTAAGCACCGGGGCAGTCAACTACTGCTGCTTTCGCGGCATGCTGATGAAGTCGTACATCTATTTCAAAGGCAACCTCGGCTTCTCGCTGTTCGCCCATAGGTCCGCCCGCATGTTTATCGGCGATCACCCGCGCATGGCGTGGCTAAAGACGCTGGATATCGATCCCAAGCCGATCGCCACAGGCTTCTTCCCGTCGACAACCGGCGTGCTGGATGACTACTTCGAGTGCTGGTTCGTGACCAGCGCCGAGCTGCCCGCTCAGTCCATGCCAGGGCTCGAGACGACGTATCCGCTCGGGCAATCGCAGCAGTGGCTCGCGCCGCCAGCCCGCCCGGCAGACTGGGAGTCCGAGCCATGATCGGCCGCCTGTTGATAGTCAACCACGTGTTCCTGCTGTTGTGCACATCGATGTACCTGGGTACGGGCGGCTCGTTAGTGCTCTTTTCGTTTCCCATTGCCTCGCAGCTCACCCCGGACAACTACTATCTGCAGTTCGTCCCCCAGGTGACGGCAGCCACCGCGTTCTTCACGACGATGACGAAACTGATGCTGGCGAGCGGCGTCGTCATGCTCATCGGCGAATGGCGTCAGCCCACGCGCTGGGTACCGATCGTGGTTCTGCTCGGTGTGTTCGTTGCCACGTTTCTCACATTGAAATGGATTTTCCCGCTCAACGCAGAAATGGCCAGTCACATCAAGGATGCCATCAGGTTGCACGAGGTGCTGAACGAGTGGATGCGGCTCAATCGGATACGTGCCGGGTTGTGGTGTATTCAGTGGCTTTCGATGGCCTGGTATTTCGCGCGCTGGACATATCGCATCCGCTATTCAGCGTTGGGGCGATGATGCGATTCCTCATTTTCGAGCGCCGTGCGACGACATTGATAGCGGCCATAACCGTGCTGACGGGAGCCGCCCAGGTCATCGCCTCAAGCTCCTTACTGGCCCTGATCGCGTATGCACCACCCGATCGGCTCGCAGATCATCTGTTCGCCACGGTAGGGATGTTCATGATGCTGTTCGGCGGCAGTCTGCTGCACGCGCAGCGGCGCACGGAAGCCCTTGGCGTCGTGCTTCTTTGGGGAGCGTTACAGAAGCTGCTGGCGTCGGCGTTCGTGGCGTGGGGCGTCACGCGAGGCGTATTCATTTCCGCGGCACTGCTGGTCGCCATCTTCGACGGAGCCAGCGGCCTGCTTTATCTGGACTTGCGACGCCGCGGAGGATAACCGATGGAACGCCTGGCGCGCATTTGCTTCTGGGGCTACATGCTGATGCTTCTGGGCATCGGCGGAAGCGGGATCTTCATTGCCGCCTGGGAGCTTCCTCACATCTTCGACGTGCGATTGGATTCGATCCCCGAACCGCACCGGGCTACCTTTCTCAGCCAATATCGCTTTCTCAAAGGGCTCGAGCTGGGCTTCGGTGTGTTTTGCTGGGCCTTCCGGAATGAAATCTTCTTGCCTCTCACGGCATCACGCGTGTTTCTCGGCGGCCTGTGCGCCGGTGTCGCGGCTCGGGTACTGAGTTTCATCGTCGATGGCAATCCCACCAAGGTCTTCATCGCGTTCTGTGTACTGGAGGCCGTGACGGGATTTCTGGTGTGGGAAGTCGTCTGGCGCGGGAGAACGTCGTGAGCGCAAATCATTGCCCGCCTATCGCGGCTGACAATCCCTCTGTTCGTCGCGCACTGGTGCTGGCCGGCGGCGGCATGCGTGTCGCCTACCAGGCGGGCGCCGTCAAGGCGTTGATTGACGAGGGACTGCGATTCAGTCACGCCGACGGCGCCTCGGGCGGCACGATCAATCTGGCTGCCTTGTTGTCCGGTGTGCCGCCGGACGAGTTGTGCGCGCGTTGGCGAGCACTGCCCGTCAAGCAATTCGCCGCGCTGCGCCCAGCGCCTGATTACCTGCACGTCGCGAACGTGAGTGCGTTGGGCAGTGCCGCCGGTTTGACGGAGCATGTCTATCCGTCGCTGGGTATCGACATCGAACGGGTTCGCAGGGCGACCGGCATCGATGGCTCCTTCAATGCCTGCTGCTTCGACGACAAAACCGTGGTGCCCATCCCTCACACGCAGCTCGACCTGCAGCGGCTGGTCGCGGCCGCCTCGCTGCCTATCTTCATGCCCGCCGTGAAGGCCGACGGCAAAACATGGACGGATGCGGTCTGGATCAAGGACGCCAATCTGCTGAGTTGTGTCGAACGCGGCGCGCGCGAGCTGTGGCTCGTCTGGTGCATCGGCAACACGCCCGTCTACCGCGATGGCGCGTTCAACCAGTACGTGCACATGATCGAGATGAGTGCGGGGGGCGCGCTTAACCTGGAGTTGGAGACGATCGCGGATATCAATCGCAGGATCGCGCGCGGCGAGTGTGTCTTCGGACACGATCAGCCCATCTCCGTGCATGTGATCAAACCGGAGCTGCCGCTGCCCCTCGACCCCGATTTCTATCGAGGACGGATCGATGCCGCGACACTGATCGACATGGGCTACCGTGACGCGCGACGTACGCTGCGCATCGGTACTTCGTCGCCGCTGAACCCGAGTGCATCATTGATGCGCGAGCCCGGCGTGGGACTGAGCTTTCGCGAGACGATGGCGGGCGGCTTTCGTCTGGGGGCTGCCGACCCAGGCGCCGTCGAGAGCGGCAGGGATGGCTCCCCGCTGACCATGAACGCCACGATTCACATCGACGACATGGCGGCCTTCATTGCCGACCCTCGTCACCTCGGTGGCCTGACAGGCCACATAGATTTCGCCCCGTTTGGACTCGCGATGCCGTCGGAGTCGGGCGTCTTCGGCCTGTTCACGCCTTCCGACCATCCAGAGCTGACCTACATGATTTACGAAATCGGATTTCGTCACGAAGGCCAACCGTACTATCTGGCAGGCAAGAAGCATGTCCGCATTGGCAGCCCGTTCAAGATGTGGGGCGAGACGACGACCCTTTACACCACGTTGCACCGGGGCAACGATGCGACGAGACCCGTCGTCGGCGCCGGCGTCCTACACCTTGGCGTGCCCCAGCTCGGGCGCCTGATGCAAACGGTTTACGCCACAAATGCTCCTGACTCGCGACAAGCGGCACGTGCGATCTCGCAGTTCTTCAGGTTCTTCGTATCGGAACTGTGGCGCATCTATATCAGGAGATCGCCGACATGAGCGCGTTCGAACACGATGTGATCATCGTCGGCAGCGGCTTTGGCGGTGCAGTCGCGGCCTGTCGTCTTGCGGAAGCGGGACGCGACGTACTGGTGCTGGAACGTGGCCGCCGCTGGACCCCGCAAACCTATCCGCGCGACGATGCCGAGTCCTGGTTGTGGAACCAGCAGCGTCCGCAACGATTCAATGGCTGGGCCGACCTGCGCGCATTCTCGAACATGTGGGTAGTCGCTGCCGCGGGTGTGGGTGGAGGATCGCTGATCTACGCCAATGTCTCGGTCGAAGCTAAACGCGATGCCTTTGACCGCGGCTGGCCGCCCGCGATCACGTATGAAGCGCTCAAGCCCTACTACGAGATCGTGGGATACATGCTGTCGGTTCAGGAACTGCCCGACAACCAGCTTAGCGAACGCACGCGACTCATGCGCGAGGCCGCCGAGGCATGCGGCTGGGGCGACCGCTTTCGAAAGCTGCCGCTGGCCGTAAGTTTCTCGCGTAACTACGACCCGTCTTTGCCCGATGCTCGCAGCAACAGGCATTCGGTCCCGTTCATTAACGTGCATGATGTGCCGCAAGGCACCTGCGTACATTGCGGCAACTGCGACATCGGCTGCCAGGTGTCGGCGAAGAATACACTCGACCTGAACTATCTCGCCGTCGCCGAGCGTCACGGCGCAAAGATCCTGCCGCTGCATGTAGTGCAAAAGATCGAGCCGCTTAGCCCTGGATGGCGTGTGCATTTCAATGTCGTTGATCGATCAACAGGCGGCTGCACGCCCGGGACCGCAACGGCAGCCAAAGTGATCGTTAGCGCCGGCTCAATCGGCAGCACCGAGTTGCTGCTACGCTGTCGCGACGAACATCGCTCACTGCCCGATCTATCTTCGCGGCTGGGCTGCGGATGGGCGTTCAACGGCGATTTCGTCACTCCAACGTTCTATCGGGACCGCAAGATTTCGCCGTCACATGGCGTGACCATTTCCGCCGCGATCGACCTGCTGGACCATGCTGGCGCCAACGGGCAGTCACTGTTCGTGGAAGACGGCGGGGTACCCGATCTTACGCATGACCTCGTGCAACGCTGCCTTCAGCGTACGCCTCGTGGCGTGTTGCACACTTTCTGGCGTAGTTTCGCGCACCATTTTGATTCCGAGGACCCCGTCAACAGCATGATGCCGTGGTTCGGCCAGGCGATTGATCCGGGCGACGGGCGGATGCGCCTGGATCGCTGCTGGTATGCCCCCTGGCGCCGCGAGTTGCGGCTCGACTGGTCGTACCTGCGATCCCGAGCGGTGGTCGATGCCATGATCGATGCACACGAGCGGTTGTCGGCCGCCACCGGCGGCCGACCGTTCATCCCGCCGACGTGGAGCGAGTTGCACAAGCTGATCACCCCTCACCCGCTCGGCGGCTGCAACATGGGCCTTAGCCCGGCGGATGGTGTGGTTGACGCGAACGGTAAAGTATTCGGCTATGAAGATCTGTACGTGATGGATGGTGCCGTTGTCCCGCGAGCGTTAGGGCTGAATCCATCGCGCACTATCGCTGCGCTCGCGGAACGCAACGTCGCGTTGTTGCTCGGCAAGACTTGATCGGGAGGTTGAGAGGATAGTCATCTGGCGTGACGCCCGAGAGACGCGCGAACGACGGCTTTTCAATTGACTCGGAAATTGAACCAAATCCTCCCGTTGGGCGTTCACTCGACAACGAATATGCTTTGCTTCATGATTCGATTCAAGCACGACATCGTGTCAGAGGCCCGGTGCACGCCGGCACGCCACTGAATTACAGATGGGACACGCGATGAACGAAGATCCTGAGCGTCAATGGGAAACGCTCCTCGATTCCATCGAGGATGGCCGCGTCATCCCAGTGATTGGCCCGGAACTCGTGCTGCTCCCCGACGACGGTACACTCGTGCCAATTGACCAGTGGATTTCTAAAAGACTGCTTAAGAGGCTGAACCTGCCTGAATGCGATCTTCCAAAGCGGCTTACATACAATGACGTAGTGTCCAGATATCTGAGCTGCGGCGGCGACCGACAGGAAATCTACTCGGACATCTACGCAATTCTCAAACCGGGTATCACGCTCACCCACGATCATGCGTTGCGTGATCTCGCATCTATCGAGGCGTTCAAGCTGTTCGTATTGCTCACCTGCGATCCCGCGCTTGCGCAAGCCATCGATGACGCAAGACCGCAGCAACGCGCGCTAAGGATCGCCTATGCGCCGAACAACATCAGCGACCTGCCAGTGCCGTTCGAGGATCTGACGGAGCCGGTCGTATTTCACCTACTGGGCAAAGCATGCTGCGCGCCCGAATTCGTGACCTGCGAAGAAGATCTGCTCGAGTTTCTACATGCGCTGCAGGACCGGCAGCGTCAACCGGAACATCTGTTCGATGCGCTGCGCGAGCACTATTTGCTCATCCTCGGTTGCGGCCTTAACGACTGGGTGACGCGCTTCTTCCTGCGTGCGTCGCGCAGCGCGGGGCTGTCGCAATCGCGCCGGTTTTGCGAAACGCTGGTCGGCGAACAGGCCGATGACGCCGCCGGCCTGCTGCTCTTTCTCGAGAACTTCAGCCGCAAGACACGCGTCGTCAAGACGAGTTCTTATACGTTTGCAAAAGAACTGGCGCGCCGCTGGCGCCTCCGACATCACGGAGACACCCCGCCGTCTCGCCCCGTTGCGGCCGCGCGCGTCGCGAAGATGGCTGCGCGAGGCGCGATCTTCATCAGCTATGCGAGCGAGAACCAGCGGGCGGCGAAGCAGCTCGCCAGCGCACTGAGCATGCATCACCTCGACGTGTGGTTCGACCTCGAAGCGCTGCACGCGGGCGACGACTGGGACGAAAAAATCCGCCGCAACGTCGAGCGATGTTCGTTATTCGTGCCTATCGTGTCGCGCGAAACACTCCGCGAATCCAATCGCCGCCGATACTTCTGGAGAGAATGGAACAGCGCAAGCCGCATCGCGGACGGCATCGCAGCGGGCGAGCCGTTCATCGTCCCGGTCGTGATCGACGACACTTGCATGGAGAGCGCCGACGCGCTGCCCGCCTGCTTCAGACGCCGTCAGGCGATCGACGCGCCCGGTGGAAAGATCGACGCGGCATCGATAGGTCAGCTCGCGCAGCTCGTGCGGGAATTCCATCGACGTCAACCGGCTCATTGACATGGACGACTTCGCGCGTGATCCGCTGACGCCGGAGAATCCCTGGCCGGGACTCGCATCCTTCAGCGAAAGCGAGCGCCGGTTTTTCTTCGGCCGCGACCAGGAAACACAGGCCCTGCTACGCCTCGTGCGACGCGAGACGCTGACGGTGCTGCACGGTCGCTCAGGACTCGGCAAAACCTCGCTGCTCAATGCTGGTCTGTTTCCTCTCTTGCGCGACGAAGCGTGGCTGCCGGTCTATATCCGTCTCGACCATGCAAAGGACGCGGCTCCCCTCGTACAACAGGTGTTCGATTCCCTGCTCGCGGCATGCGAACGCGCCGCTGTGCGATGCCCGCCGCCCGCGCCGGACGAAACTCTGTGGTCTTATTTCCAGCGCCGCGACGTCGAGTTCTGGAACGATCGCACTCAGTTAGTCACGCCGGTACTCGTATTCGACCAATTCGAGGAGATCTTCACGGCGGCGCGCGACGACGAAGCGGCGCGCGCGCGCCGCCCAATTCTTCATCGCACTCCTAGGTACGGGTCGACGGGAGCAACGAACAAAAGTCTTGTTCGTTGACGTGACTGTCTTGCCCGTATAGTAGTTCGCGTGTTCGAATTGATGCTTGTCCAGAACATTCCGGTCCTCGACTACGGCAAGAACAAATCCCGGATTTCGTTCCATCCGACATTGCATATGGATGACCTCCGCCTGAAGTAACCGTGCCGCGCTAGCTGCCGCGACGACGATTGGAGGTGTTTGGCTTTGCAACAGATGGTCAGCAACCAACCCGCCAGCGATGGGCAACTGAATGTCCTTTTCGTATCTCAATTGTAGGTCGGCCGCCACGCTTTTGACGATGTCAGTCAGACGAGCTTCAAAGTAGCTAGCTTGCCGTTCCGTCTGTGCAGTCTCGATGGCCCCGATGGCATGCAGTTGTTGAGCTTCTTCTGCCACGCGGAAAATTAGCGAGGCGATAGCCTGTACTTCTTAAACGGCGGGGTTCTACACATAGTATTTGAAGTTCGCGCGCCACTTCTCCGGTGGAAGTCCAGGGTTTGCGAGCAGAATTTCACCAACACGATCCGAGTACTTCACCGTTATCGGTTGTCCTTCACCGAGTACACAGGCGTTGTAGTTGAGCTTGGTCAGTCCGAGAACATCTTTTGCAATCTGGACCAAGTCTCCCTCGCCGTGCTGGATGGTGATTGACAAAGGTACTGGTACTTCGAATCCATCGTAAGTGCCCAATCGTGGCTTGAATCCATTCGTGAACAGCAATCCGTAACGGGATGTCCGTTCCCAGAGTACACCTCGTAAAACTGGATGCTGTCCTCGCTTCGCAGTATCCGGATTGTTGTCATGCCGGTAGAGGCGGTACGTGTTCCGCTCTTGGTTCACTCGAATTGCGACGAGGTCGACTCCAGGTGGGCAAGCCCGTTTAAAACCCTCGTACTCTTCCGCGTCAATGCCAGACCGAGCGTGCAGGAAAATCTCCTTCAATGGCCTTCCGTCCTGTTCTCGATACGTTGCCAAGACGCCGCGCAGTAGCGCTTCGGCCTTTTCTGGTGGCAGATGGAACTCCTTGCGCTCAGCGGAATACCAAGGGCCAAACTCGCCTATGAAGACGACTCCATCCCCGCTGTCCAAGAACATTTGCGCCGCGCAACACGCGTTCTGACCGGTGTCTGTGCGCTTGTATGCCAAGCCGACATAGCAAACGCCTTCGCGAGCCCAAGGGGTCTTCCAGGGTTTCGAGCCACACTTGTAGTAAACGGCTGTGGCAAAATTCCAAAGTCGGTCCGACAGTGGATTCGCTCCCTTCAACCCTTGCCTCACCTGTTCCGTAATGCGCAATGTCGATTCTCGGATGATTTGAACAGGCAGTTCAGCCTCCATCATTCTGGCCTTCAATTGGCGCCTAAAATCTGGGGACATCGAGTGCGATTCTTCAAATTCTTCGATGTCACCAATTATCTCAGCGACATCGGGTTCGTCATCGAACATCCGCGTTTGGCCCGCGTCGCGGTCAGCGATTGCTTTGGTCAGAAACGTCTTCTCGTCTTTACTTCGTGACAACTCGCTTTGCTTCGAGACCGCAACAGAGGCATTCGGTCGGCAGTTCTCGGCGACCTCGTCTGGCACGACACAGATAGCGAGGGCAGGCCTCGAGTCCAATTTTGCAAGCCGGCTCATCTCGTTCACGTAGAGGTTTGCCACGGCAAAGGCTCGGTCGAACTTATCGGCGATGCGGGACGCATCAGACAGGGCTACTGCGTCAATTGCGAAGCTTCGAACTGGGTTTGGCCATTTAGGACCGAAAGCTACATCGAACCCGGGGTAAGGCGGCCATGCGCGATGCTTTTGCGGGTCAACACAAGACGCCGGCGCGTTCAATGCTTCGCACCATTCGCTCCAAAGTTCAATCCCTTCTTTCGTGCCGACTACTACCGTGTCTGGAATTTGCGTTCGCGCTTCGGCGGGGCCAAACAGTGCGAGTCCGTCGTGGGGGTCTTCGGCCATCTGGTCGTGGCCGAATAAGAGCAGTGGTTCGCCAAGATAGTGAAATTTGTTCATGCTTCTTCGTGCCTCTCGCCAGACGGTGCGTAATCTTCAGTGCCTTCTGCATCTCGCGAACGATATTCAGCGATTTCTTCGCCGATGTCTGGCGCGCGGGCCAGAGCCACAACATCCAGACCTACTGGACACTCCCACATCAAAGGTCGCGTTGACATCGTGACCGAGCGAGGTCCCGTTCCTATCTGGATTGTGTCCGGGCCCGTTTCGAGGCTTTGGACTATGCCGAGAAGCAAACGCAGCCACTTTTGGTTCCACCAAGACTTCGTGACGATTTTTCTTCGACGATTGATTTCAGGACCCTCAAACGGCACGCCTTCGAGAGTCGTTACGCGAACGTATATGCGCAATAAAACCTCCCAACTGCCGTCTGGGCCCTGCTTGGGAGAGAATGCGGGTGACAATTGGTAAGCGAACTTCGACGCCCGCTCGCCATATCCTTTTTGGACTTGGCCGGTCAGTTGGGTCCACGTCGTCCGGCCATCGACGTTCCGGACTGTCTGCTTGCGCTCGCCGACTTTCGGCGCAGGAAAATAGAGTACATCGCGTGACATGCATCGTTCGAGGCCTTTTTCATAACAGGCGACCTCCAGACTCCGACGAATCAGCTCTGTTGCCACGTTCTTGGTTCGACGCCCCTCTGTTTCTGGAAAGTGCGACCAGAGAACCTCCGAGGGGCGTGCGCTTCGACGAATCGGTGCTGTGGCGGGAGGATGAGTGAAGGCAGCTACTCTTCGCTCATGAATGATTGCAAACGCCCACGACTTTCGGAGGTCGCTCATTTCGGATTTGGTTAGTGTCTTCACCAAATCGAAGAGCAGCATCGCCTCAGGAACCTTCACGGCAAACGCGTTTGCAAAGACCGGTTCAGGTTCGGGCACTGTGACCGAGGAAGGGAAATAGTCGCGCAACGCTATCTGCCGACCACGCTCTACTTCATGGGACAAGGGGACACCGAGTGAAGAAAGACGCTGCAGAACGTGTTGAAGGCCTGTATTCCAAGATGGCGTGAAGCTTGCAGGTTCTAGTTTTGCAATCCTCGAGGGAAGGCGTCCAGCAACGTACCCACTACCTGCGCAAGGCACAACGAAATCCTCTCGCATGCCGGCAATTGTGCATCTTTCGAGGAACGCAGAATCTTCCAGGCCGGATGTCGACAAAAAGGGAAGGTAGAGGCGTGCACGTGACTCAATGAGTTGACGAACGGTATCGTCGACATTCTCTCCCTGGACGGGGGCAGTACCTTGGCACCAAGTCCGGTATCCGGCCAAGGTGAGGCGGCGGGCGAGCCAAGCGGCGGCGGCGTGGTCTGCGGGAACATGGTCAATCAGAATCGTGTCGTGACTTGCCGATATCGATTGGCCTCCGCGCTGTGGGAAGAACGGTGGAGTAAAAATGCTCGGGTGTTGTGCCAACAAATGCTTTTGGGGGCCGGCGAGTTGTACCCGCATACGTTCAATGTCGAACAGGTCCAGTTTCCAACCGTACTCAGCTGCCAAGAGCTCGCGGGCCCAATCCTTCTCTGAGGCCGAGAGGGCCTGTGTGCAAGCAAACACGAAGAGGTCAGGACCGTGGCCTTTCTCAAGAACTCGATTGCAGTCAGAGCGCAGTTTTTGTCTCCAGTCGCTGCGCACTGTGTAGGCAAAAACTATTTTTCTGCCATCTTCGAGCGGGATGATAACTGCATCGCGACCTTCATCCCCGGTTCCGCCTAATGGGTCGATGGCGATATATCCGACGCCAGCTAACAAGGCCGAACAAAGACGCTCGAAAACACGGTAATCGGTTAAATTTTCAAGGCAATAAAGAATCGGGTCGGCGGACATGGCCGTTAATCCATCACAATGGTCGGATTGCTAATAAGGGAGCGGGAAATTTCGCCAGCGAGGCGTACTTTGCATCATAGCGGGGATTTCGTCGCAACGGACTATGAGGTTCGCTCGGTCATGTCTATTGAGATTTGTCCGCACTTGGAGATTTCGCACCATCCCCCCAGTTAGCCTTGGCATCCGGTGTTCCGTGCAGTTGAGTTACTGCGAACGGAACACCAAGTGTTGGGCGCTCACTTTATGTCCTATCCGTGACAGTCGGCTGGCATGACAGCCATCTCGTTAGGTCACAGCTTCTGACACGAGCGTCGCCCAAGTTTTTCAAAGATCGCGCGAACTCATTGCGTCGGTTTCAGCACCTAGTCGCGCTTCGTCGCGAATCGCCGATGCGCGTGCGCGATGTACGCAAGCGGCTCTTTGCGCAGGCTAGCGCTGTTTTCGCCCGGCGAGGTTAGCGCAGTGTACGCCGCACTTGCGAAACTCAGAGCTGTGCCTGCCCACAACGCTGGGCTGTCAGGTGAGGTTGTGGCCCATTGAATGCCGTTGGCAGCGAGAGGGAACAACGCGCCGAACGTTAGCTTCTTCCAGTTGAAGCGCATTGCGTCACTGAGTTCATCAATCTGCAGCTTAGATTGTTTGACGAAATCGCTAATGGCGTCCGCACGGTCTTCGGCGTCCTGTAGAAGGGCGATCTCGGCGGAGCGAACTTCAATCACCCTCCGTAGAGCAGGAAGTAGGTCGCCATACTGTTCTTTAAACTTCACGATGGCAGCCAGATTTACTTCGCCCTCAGGCACAGGTAAGAGACAGTCGAGAATCTCATGTCGGGCGTCTTGATGCGCAGGCCTCTGTGGGCGACGCTGAGTTCGGCCTAACCCTAACAGAGATGTGTACTCCCACCTGTTCGTCACAGGTGCTGCATCGACCTCTTCCAGTCCTCCTAGGCATACAGCGAGATACGCCATGAACAGTTTTGCTATCGATGCCTCGACCATGTACCACGAGTCGTCCAATCGTTCGGCTGCGCCGGAGCGAACCAGAAACTCCGGTATGCCTTGAAGTTTTTCGATGTGGATACGGACGCGAGGCCGCGCCTTGATTTTCTCCGGTGAGTAGTGAAACGTTCTCAACCTTGCTTCGACGAGTTTCACGAATGCGGTATCGAACTGCTCCAATCGCCACAGATACTGCGCCGGTATAACGGTGTTGACCAATCCTACGTCGAGAAGCTCTCGCATGAACACATCGAGCTCCTCGGGGCGATACGCCAATTCGAGCGGGACGATGGCGGAAACTTTGTCCCAATAGAGAAGGGTACGCATTGTCCATGCCGTATCTGGAATGGAGACGTATGGGAAGTACAGTGCGTTGTTACGCATAAGATTTCCGGTTCAGATTCATGGTGGACCCACTCTATGTTCCGACACTAACGAACCTAACGACCGCCGCGTCACGAAAAGGAGGCATCTAAAGTGAGAGGGCTAGAGCTGGAGCCTGGAGGTTGCGGTTGTTAGCTCGGTCCATTTTGAAGATTATGTGCTTTAACGTGCGGGCATCGACCTCAACCTTCACAAGCAAGGTGAGTAGTTCCAGGAGGTGCCCGACCGCTGAGAACGGTGCACAGGCATCTGACCGGCCTCTTCACCACAGGCAAGGTGAGCAGTTCCAGGAGGTGCCCGACCGCCGAGAACGGTGCACGGGCATCTGACCGGCCTCTTTACCACAGGCAAGGTGAGCGGTTCCAGGAGATGCCCGAGCGCCGAGAACGGTGCACGGGCATCTGCCCGGCCCCTTCACCACAGGCAAGGTGAGCGGTTCCAGGAGGTGCCCGAGCGCCGAGAACGGTGCACAGCATCTGACAGGCCTCTTCACCGCAGGCAAGGTGAGCAGTTCCAGGAAGTGCCCGACCGCCGAGAACGGTGCACAGGCATCTGACCGGCCTCTTCACCACAGGCAAGGTGAGCAGCTCCAGGAGGTGCCCGACCGCCAAGAACGGTGCACAGGCATCTGACCGGCCTCTTCACCACAGGCAAGGTGAGCGGTTCCAGGAGGTGCCCGAGCGCCGAGAACGGTGCACAGCATCTGACCGGCCTCTTCACCACAGGCAAGGTGAGCGGTTCCAGGAAGTGCCCGACCGTCGAGAACGGTGCACGGGCATCTGACCGGCCTCTTCACCACAGGCAAGGTGAGCAGTTCCAGGAGGTGCCCGACCGCCAAGAACGGTGCACAGGCATCTGACCGGCCTCTTCACCACAGGCAAGGTGAGCGGTTCCAGGAAGTGCCCGACCGTCGAGAACGGTGCACGGGCATCTGACCCGCCTCTTCACCACAGGCAAGGTGAGCAGTTCCAGGAGGTGCCCGACCGCCGAGAACGGTGCACAGCATCTGACAGGCCTCTTCACCACAGGCAAGGTGAGCAGTTCCAGGAGGTGCCCGACCGCCGAGAACGGTGCACGGGCATCTGACCGGCCTCTTCACCACAGGCAAGGTGAGCGGTTCCAGGAAGTGCCCGGACCGCCGAGAACGGTGCACGATACCTGACGTAAGACTCCGCTCACGTGCACGGTGAGTCGTTCTAGGAGGCGCCTTACGGCCGCGACTGTTGTGCCTTATCTGTTATGGGGCTCATTTACTCGTCCCGTGAATACGGACGGCGGAGCGCAACGAGGAAATCAAATCAATCATTTCAACAACGTTGGCTTATACTCAAGCCCGGTTTAGCGGAATATTTTGGTGGCAGTCATGCTCAACTTCGTCACCTATCTGAGACCGATACCTTGATTCATCGAAGACGAGAAAGTCCCGTGTGACAGGTGAAGTCGTAACTGTCTTTCGGTCAACCAGGTAAACAGACGTGCGGAGATCGTCAACTCTTCAAGGTCACATGGCTGCCGGGCAAGGCAAGTCGCAACTTTATTGCCAAAAACCTAGGACTTCCCGCAAGTCGCAACTTTTTTGACAACGCACAGCTCCGTCAGAACTTTACCTTCAGCTGAAAACCAATCGTAAAGGGCAGATTGTCCGATGGGATCGGCGGAATGACGATGAAGTTCGCGCCGACGCGCTTGTATTCGAGCATCACGATCGGCGCGACCACCGGGCCGATCGTGTGATTGCTGCCAAGCCCCCAGTTGCCATAGTTATAGCCGGAGATGATCCCGCCGATCGCCGCGATCCGCACGATGCCCCAATGCGCGAACTCCGGCGCCCATACGCCGCCGCCGTAGTAGGACGGCCGACGCAGCGAGTTGCGAAAGCCGCCGGCCGTCAGCGCCCACTGGTTGTTCAGCCAGCATTCGACGCCAAGCCCGGGATTGAACTGCTCGAAGTGCGTATCGGGATCGGGGTTGATGTGATACGAGCCGAGCATCGCGTCGACCCATACACCGCCGTCACACCAGTTGCCCGCGTGCGCCGCGGAGAGCGCCGCGAAGCTGGCGAAAAGCGCCACCGCGGCGCGCCGGATATTCTTGTTCATCTGCCTGACGTGCATTTCCTCTCCGTCACCGGTCGAGCGCCGGTGTCATGGTGTTCTGGCGATCCGCGTGCCGCCCGTCGCGCACTGTACCTGAAGCCGTGCGGTCGATGTCGAGGACTCGCTCGGCCGGCCGGGCACGCGACGTGCCCCCGCAGCCGGAACCGCCACGATAACGGAGAACCGATGGCGCCGTGATGAACAAGCGGTGAAGAAGTTCGCGGCGCGCATCGGGTGCGCCGCCGGCGATGAATGTGGTGGGAACGTCTACAGACCGAGATCGGACAGGCTGGGGTGATCGTCGGGCCGCCGGCCGAGCGGCCAGCGATACAAGCGGTCGGCTTCGCGGATCGGCAGGTCATTGATGCTTGCGTGACGATGCGCCATCAGACCATGCTCGTTGAACTCCCAGTTCTCGTTGCCATACGAGCGGAACCAGTTGTTCGAATCGTCGTGCCATTCGTACGCGAAGCGCACCGCGATGCGGTTGTCGGTGAACGCCCACAGCTCCTTGATCAGCCGATAGTCGAGCTCCTTCGCCCACTTGCGGCGCAGAAAGCCGACGATCTCCGCGCGGCCACGCACGAATTCGGCGCGGTTGCGCCACACGCTATCCATCGTGTACGCGAGCGATACGCGCTCGGGTTCGCGCGTGTTCCACGCATCTTCCGCGGCGCGCACTTTCTGGATCGCGGTATCGCGAGTGAATGGCGGCAGCGGCGGGCGAGCTTCGATCGTATCGGCCATGATGGTTCCTCAGTCAGGTTATGGTGTGCCGCGATGGCGGCCGTTTGGTTGCGGCGGGTTTCGCTGCCGCATCGAGCAAGGTCTTGCCAACCGCCTGCGCGTCGAGCGCCGCATCGGCTTCGCCGCTCACGAGCGCCACCGCGATCGCGCCGTCGAGCAGCACGAGCCATTGCCGCGCGAGCGGCGCCGCGCGACGCGCATCGATTTGCGCTTCCGCTACGAACGCGACGCATTCGGCACGCACGAAACCGAGCAGCCGTGCCTTGTGTCTGCGCGCGACGACGCGGATCGGATCGTCGGCGGATTCGATCTCGCCGGCCGCGTTCAGAAACGCGCAGCCATGAAAATCCGCCGATGCGAACCACTCGCGCAGCACGTCGAACATGCCGAGCAGGCGTCTGCGCGCGCCCTTGCCGCGCCGTTGCGTGCCGGCGATAAACCAGTTCATCCAGCGCTCGTCGCGCCGTTCGAGCGCGGCCGCGATTAGCGCATCTTTCGACTCGAAATGCGTGTAAAAGCTTTTGCGCGCGGTGCCGGACTGCCGCACGATCGCATCGACGCCGGTTGCATGGATGCCGCCGGCGTAGATGAGCGCCTCGGCGGCATCGAGCAGCCGCGCGCGCGCCGTGCCGGGCTGGGCCGCGTCGTTTGGATCGGTCGGAATCGTTTCGTGTGTCATGGACGAAAAGGTAGAACGATCATTCTCCCTCGTCAAGTTTTTCTTCGAGCTTCGGCGCTGTGGGTGCGCTTGCTGCTATTGTGATGGAGTCGCTTGATCACCGCTCAACCAGAATCGCTTCGATGAAACCATCCTCCGTTCGCACCGCGTGGGTACGCGCGCTGCTCGGCGCAACGCTGCTGGGCGCGGTGGCCTGCACGCCGATCCAGGTGCTCACGCATTCGGTCAGTCAGAACGAGGCGCGCGTGCCGCCCGGACGCTACGACATCGATCAGGACCATACGAGCATCACGTTCGATATCGATCACTTCAAATACACGCGCTTTACGATGCGTTTCGATCGCAAGCAGGGGGAGCTCGACTGGAACGACGGCGGCCTCGACCACAGCACGGCGTCGGTCGCGATCGACGCCGCGAGCATCGACACGAACGTGCCGCTGCTCGACAAGATGGTGAAAAGCGACAGCATGCTCGACGTCGAGCGCTATCCGCAGATCCGCTTCGCGAGCACGCGTTTCGAGCGCACCGGCGAAGCGCGCGGCACGCTGAGCGGCGATCTGACGATCCGCGGCGTCACGCAGCCGGTCACGCTCGACGTCACGTTCAACGGCTTCGCGCCCGATCCGCTGACGAAAAAGGACACGCTTGGCTTTTCCGCGGACGGTCATTTCAGCCGCGCGAAGTTCGGTCTATCTACCTGGTATCCGGCCGTCGGCGACGATATTCACGTGCGCATCCAGGCCGAGTTCGTGAAAACGCCCGCAGGCGCGTAAGCGCGCTGCGGGCGTCAGCGTTCTGACGGCGAAGCACCGACTCAGGCAGTCGTCCAGTCGAGAATCACCTTGCCGCTTTCGCCGGAGAGCATCGTCGCGAAGGCTTCCTGATAGTCGTCGACCTTGAAATGGTGGGTGAGGATCGGCGACAGATCGAGGCCGCTTTGCAGCATCGCGACCATCTTGTACCAGGTCTCGAACATCTCGCGCCCATAAATGCCCTTGATTTCAAGGCCTTTGAAGATCACCTGGGTCCAGTCGATCGCGGTTTGCGCGGGTGGAATGCCGAGCAGCGCGATCTTGCCGCCGTGGTTCATCGCTTCGAGCATGCCCGTAAAAGCGCTCGGCACGCCCGACATTTCGAGTCCGACATCGAAGCCCTCGGTCATGTGCAGATCGTGCATCACGTCGCGCAACGATTCGCGAGACACGTTCACCGCGCGCGTCGCGCCCATCTTGCGCGCGAGTTCGAGGCGATAGTCGTTGACGTCGGTGATCACGACGTTGCGCGCGCCGACGTGCCTGGCGATCGCGACCGCCATGATGCCGATCGGCCCAGCGCCGGTAATCAGCACGTCTTCGCCGACGAGGTTGAACGACAGCGCCGTATGCGTCGCGTTGCCGAACGGATCGAAGATCGCGGCGAGATCGTCGGAGATTTCAGGCGGGATCTTGAACGCGTTGAAGGCCGGAATCACCAGGTATTCGGCGAACGCGCCCTCGCGATTCACGCCGACGCCGATCGTGTTGCGGCACAGATGCCGGCGGCCCGCGCGACAGTTGCGGCAGAAGCCGCAGGTGATGTGTCCTTCGCCCGACACCCGATCGCCGATCGCAAAGCCGCGCACTTCCTGCCCCATCTCGACGATTTCGCCGACGTATTCATGGCCGACGTGCATCGGCACCGGAATCGTCTTCTGCGCCCAGTCGTCCCACTTCCAGATATGAATGTCGGTGCCGCAAATCGCGGTGCGCGTGATGCGGATCATCACGTCGTTATGACCGACTTCGGGCTTCTTCACGTCGGTCAGCGTGAGGCCCGGCTCGCGTTCGAGTTTTGCCAATGCTTTCATCTGCTTCTCCATTCGAATCACGCGGCGATCACGTGGTGATGACGCCGAGCTCGCGGCCGACGCGCGCGAACGCCTCGACGGCACGGTCGATCTGCTTCGGCGTGTGCGCGGCGCTCATCTGCGTGCGGATGCGCGCGCGGCCACGCGGCACCACCGGGAACGAAAAGCCAATCACGTAGACGCCTTGCTTCAGCAGCGCATCGGCCATCTTTCCCGCGAGTTGCGCGTCGCCGAGCATCACCGGAATGATCGGATGTTCGCCCGGCACGAGCGTGAAGCCGAGCGCGCTCATCGCGCGGCGGAAATGCGCGCCGTTTTCGCGCACGCGTGCGCGCAGCAGCGCCCCTTCATCGCTGGCGAGCAATTCGAGTACCTTCAGCGACGCCGCCGCGATGCTCGGCGTGAGCGTGTTCGAGAACAGATACGGACGGGAGCGCTGCCGCAACAGTTCGACGACTTCCTTGCGCGCCGCGACGTAGCCGCCCGATGCGCCGCCGAGCGCCTTGCCGAGCGTGCCGGTAATGATGTCGACGCGCGCCATCACTCCGCAATGCTCGGGCGTCCCGCGACCGTGTTCACCGATGAAGCCGACCGCGTGCGAGTCGTCGACCATCACCAATGCGCCGTACCGGTCGGCCAGATCGCAGATGCCGGCGAGGTTCGCGATGATGCCGTCCATCGAGAACACGCCGTCGGTCGCGATCAGTTTGAAGCGCGCGCCCGCCGCATCGGCTTCCTGCAGGCGCGCTTCGAGATCGCCGAGGTCGTTGTTCCTGTAGCGAAAACGCTTCGCCTTGGACAGCCGCACACCGTCGATGATGCTCGCGTGATTCAGCTCGTCGCTGATGATCGCGTCGTTTTCGTCGAGCAGCGTTTCGAACAGGCCGCCGTTCGCGTCGAAGCAGCTCGAGTAGAGAATGCAGTCGTCGGTTTGCAGGAACGCGGCGAGCGCCGCTTCGAGTTGCTTGTGCACGGTTTGCGTGCCGCAGATGAAGCGCACCGACGCCATCCCGAAGCCGTCGCTGTCGAGACCTTGCTTGGCGGCTTCGATCAGCCGCGCGTCGTCGGCGAGACCGAGATAGTTGTTTGCGCAGAAGTTCAGCACGTCGCTGCCGTCGGCAAGACGCACGTCGGCCGACTGCGGACTCGCGATCACGCGCTCGCTCTTGTAGAAGCCGTCGGCGCGGATCTGGTCGAGGGTGCCGCGCAAATGGGCAAGGTATTGGTCACGCATGAACGGGACTCCTGAGAGTGATGGCGCCCGCATTCGCATGCGCGCGGGAAGGGCGGCCTGTTATAGTCGGTTGTCAGCTTTATCGGATATTTTCGTTTTTCCGAACTAAAATCCGGTATATCGAACAACTCTAAACGATGGGTCAGGAAATGGCAAGTTCGGGTACACGTCGCACCGCGTCCAATGCGGCGCCCACCTCCGCCAGCGCGGCATTACCGCCGAGTGCGGCGATTGCGGCGCCGCCGCGCGTCGGCGAACAGATTCAACGGCTGCGCGCCGAGCGGCGCATGACGCTCGATGATCTGTCGCGCGCGGCCGGCGTGTCGAAATCGATGCTCTCGGAAATCGAGCGCGACAAGGCCAATCCGACGATCGCGGTTGCATGGCGGCTGACCAATGCGCTCGGCGTAAGTCTCGATTCGCTGTTTGCGCCGCCGAAGTCGCCTGAGGCAATCGCCGTTTCCGGACCGCACGATATTCCTACGCTAAGCGGTCACGAAGCGAAATACCAGTTGCGTGTGTGGGGACCGATCGATCTGGCCGGCAAGTTCGAGTGGTACGAGTTGACGCTGCAGCCAGGCGGGGCTCTCGTGTCGAACGCGCACGAGCCAGGCACGCGCGAGCATCTGACCGTGCTGCACGGCTCGATCGAAATCGAGGCGGCCGGCGCGACGAAGCGGCTCAAGGTCGCGGACACCGCGCGCTACGTCGCGGATGTTCCGCATGCGATCCGCAACGTCGGCAAGAGCGAGGCGAAGGCGCTGCTGGTCGTGATTCACGGTTAGGCCGTTCGGCCAGGTTGCGCCTGGTACTGTATGTTTGTACAGTATCAGGTGTCGATTGGAGCCGAGAATGAACAACCTGAAAACCGACCCTACCGATCAAACTCTCGCCGCGCTGCGCTTCCAGACCGCCGCGCGCGATCTCGAACATATCGTGCGGAGCATCGCCGCGCGCTACATCGTCAGGCAGGTGCCGCTCACGTGGCGTCTGCTCCATGCCATCGAAGCCGAGGCGCTGGCCGATCTCGGTTTTGCCAGCCGGCACGACGCGCTGATGCTCGGGCTGTTCCAGCGCCCGTCCGATCTGCCTTATCCAGAAACCGATGACGGCGTGGATTTCGGCACCTCCAACGCATTGCCGGCCGTTTTTGCGTTTGCCGTCAATGCGTACGAGGAAGCGGCGCGCCGGGCGGCGCTGCCACGGCCGGCCGATGCGCCCTTAAAGCGCGCCCGGGCGTGGGGCGGCTAATGGCGGCACTACATCGGGATGGCTCGGATCCTCTCCCCTTCCTCGCGGTCGGCCTTGCGGCGCTCAGCGCCTACAATACGCGGACCAAACGGTGCAACTAACGGAAGGATTGCCCATGTCACCTCCTCATCTGTCCGACCCCGTTCCCCGTCCCGCGCCCTCTACCGATCTGTTCGATCAGCAACGCGAAGACTGGCGTCGCGACCCGCAGGTCGCGTTCGATGCGTGGCTTGCGAAGCAGCACTTCCGTCGCTCTTCGGCGTTGGTCTATCAGGCGCAGTGGGGTCAGTTTCTCGATTGGCTCGGCGCGCGGCAACAAAGCCTCGCGACGGTCGACACACCCGCGATCGCCGAATTCGTCGCCAGCCTCGAGATTCGCAGAACGCAGCGGATCCGCTATTTGCGGCTTATCGAGCGCGTGCTCGATCACGTGCGCGAGATCGAATCGGCGTCGACCAACCCGGCTCGTTTCATCGCTCAGGACGGGGAAGCCGCGTGGCGCAATGCGCGCGACAACGAGCCGACCGGGTTTCTCACGCATGCGGAACGCACTGCGTTGATCGCGCGGCTGTTCGCGCCGTTGCCGGCGTTGTCGACCGCGCAGCGCTGGAGAGAGCGACGCGATCGCGCGTTGATCGCGGTGTTTCTGGGCGCAGGACTGAAGACGGGCGAAGCGGGAGCGCTTACGGTTAGTTGCGTGAGAGAGGGCTCGCCGTGGGTCACGATCGAGTCCGCGAATCCAGTGCTGACGCGGCGCACGCGACTCGCGCCGTTCGCAACGGCGATTCTCGACGCCTGGCTAGCCGAACGCCGGCTGACGCAGCTGGCCGGCAAGCTTGTGTTTCCCGCATCGCCGTCGGGCAGGCCGATGCATAAGGCCACGATGCTGCGCGCGGTGGATGCGCTCGTCGATGCAGCGGGGATTGCCACATCGCGCCAATCGCGCGCGAGTCCGCAGACCTTGCGCAACACGTTTGCGGCGGACCTTTTCGAAAGCGGGGTAGAGGCCGAACAGGTCGGTCAATGGCTCGGCTTCGTGCAGGCGGTGTCCGCGAACCGGCTATATCGCGCGTGGCAAACCTGGATTGATCAGCAGGATTCGCCCGCGACAGAGGAGCCGGATCCAGCTGCGGCGCCGTTGGCCGAGCCCCGCCGTGACGGGCGTTTGACGAGGAAAACGGGAGCCGGCGAACCCTGAAGAACCTCACCGTTGCGGTCCCGAATTTCCTCACCTTTGACGTTTTTCCGTTGGATTGGCCGCCTCTGGTTAACGCATCGCGTGGACGGAGCGGGACGACGGCGCGGTGGCGCCATCGTTCGACAGAAACTGGTTCACCGCCGCGAGCCTCGATTCGCCGAGGCCGGAAGAGTGCTCGCATTCCGGGCACAACAGTTCGAAACGGTGATCGACCTGCGACAGCTCCGGCTCACCTTCCTCGCATTTCGGGCATCTCGCGGGCAGCGTCACGTGGCCGTCAGCCGCGGTGCCGATCATGCTCAATTCTTTGCTCGTGAGCCGCCCGTCAGTAGCCAGCGAGCACAGCAGTACGGCGATGGCTGGATCGATGCCCTGCTGGCCGCGCAGGGTGGCGACTTCTTTCGTCAGCGCGTCGACTTCGTCCGACTGCTCGCGCAGCTGCGCGTCGAGCCGATCGGCGCGCGCCTTGGCGGCGGCAATCTGCTGAATGAACTCGAATTCCTTGCGGCTCGCATCACGCACGCCGGACTGATACGTCGCGGCCATGCTACGCAGCGAGTCGAGTTCGACCAGCATCGGCTTGACGCGCCGCTCGGCTTCGGCCACCGCATCCTTGATCTGCTGTGCATAGTGCTCCGTGCTTTGCCGCAATTCGACGTGCAACGCGTCGATCCGGTCGCGCAACGCAGCATTGGCAGTCTGTTCGTTTTCGAGCCGTTGCCGCAGCGTCTCGTTCTCCTGGTCGAGCCGGCGCGTGGTTGCCTGCATGCCTTCGAGGTGAACGCTGCCGTGCGTAGTCGCGCTCGATAACTGGGTTTCAAGTGCGCGAACCCGCTCCCACGCGGCTTCGGCGCGCGCTTCGCTGCGCCTGATGGAGTCGTCGGCCGCATCCCGACGAATTTCCGCCTCGCGTACGCGTAAATCGGCGGCGCTGATCTGCGCGCGGATCTCTTCACGTTCGCCATCGAGCGACGCTTTGGCCTGCACGACCGCTTCTTCGAATAGCGCGCCCAGCAGTTCGCCGGCGCGATCTTCGAGTGCCTTTGGTATTGCGCCCGCTCCGACCTTGACCCGCGACACACTGCGGATGCGCTCCCAGAAATGATCGATGTCCTTCGGGATGTCGCTCGCGCTGCCGGTTTGCGTGAGATCGCGCACGGCCGCCATCGATGGCCGAATGCCGAGATCGAAAAAGAGCCGTTTGCATGCATGCAGCGACAGATCCTGGCGGCGCACGCCCTGCGCACGCATTGATTCAAGCTCGTCGCGAATGGCTTGCCGCTCCTGATCCAGATTCATGTCTACCTCGATGTGGCTCGAATTGGATGGATCATAACAATTTACGTAGTGTTTGCTACCGATTTATCGGTGGCGAACGGATTGGCGTATACCGACGGGCTTTTGCGTGCAAATGGCGATAGTAAACCCGCGCCTACCGTTTTTCTCCGTGAAACAAAACGAAGAATAGCTAATAAGCCATTGTATTAGAAGCATTTTGTTTGATTTTCGCATGATTGAGCACTGTTTCACGATTGATCGGCAATGGCTGCGGGGGATGGTCTTCTGTTTCACGGGGCTCGCGGGGTGTAAGGCTTGAGAGTAATAAAAATAAACACCTTTGAACCCTTGTTAAAGACGTTAACGACTCCGCAAGCCCTTATCTGGCGGGGCTTTCAGGCCAGCAAGGTGAAGCTTTGCGGGAGACTTGGTGAGGGTCTGCGGGAAACTCGAGTGATGGGGTTCGGGAAGCTCGGTGAGCGGCTGCGGGACGGAACGTGAGCGGGTTCAGGAAGCGCCGTATACCTGGGGTTTGGCCAAAGGTGAGGTTTTGCGGGACTTCGCAGCCGCGAAGCGCCCGACACCCCTCGAAGTGTCTGTTCGGTTTGGTCTGCAGCAAGGTGAGGGCTTTCGGGAGGCTCGCGAGCGTGGTTTTTTGCCGGTTTTTTGGGGTGGTTAACCGCTTTGGTGAGCCGTGGCGGGAGAAAACGGAAAGCGAAGGTGAGATTTTTCGGGGCGCGGGGTCCAGTTTTGCTTTCTTTTTGAGCATCCATACTGCTGAGGTGAGGTTTTACGGGAGCCAGGATGGAATTCGACGCATCGATTGCCCGAAAGACTGGTCGGCGGGAACCGCTGGCGATTGGAAAGGTGAGGGGATTCGGGGAACTGGCTGATCAGCTAGATCCGCGAGCTGATTTGGCCGGCGATTCCGTCAAAGGTGAGGCTTTTCGGGAAGGTCTGGACAGGGTTCTGCGCGTTAAGGTGAGGAGATTCGGGACTGAAACGTGGGCTATCGGCCGGAGATGCCCGGCGGATGGCGATTTGCGAGTGTAGGTATACCTGGTCTCTGATTGCAAAGGTGAGTCTTTTCGGGAGATTCACGGGACGCAATGAAAAGTGCTGCGGTGCGAAAAACGGGCTTAAGGTGAGATTTTACGGGAACACCGATGGTTCGAGCGCTAGATGGGATTATCGCAAGTCACGGAAATCATTGATTTTTTTCCTGTCCTCCAGCAAAGGTGAGAGTTTTCAGGAGTTCTTTGGAAGGGGGCGCCGGGGCCTCCGTAAACGTCAAAGGTGAGGCTTTTCAGGAGGTTGCATTGGGGAAATGCGGTACGGGCGCGGCATGAGCGCGTATCGTGTTGTGCCGTTCCGCGGTGCTACGGTGAGGTTTTTCGGGAGCATCGGAGCAGTGAGGATTTGCCTGTGGTTGGATCTCCCCTATTTCGGCGGCTTCGGACGAAGCTCGAAGTCGAAACAGGTGATTACCGCCGGTAGGTTCTCGGTAGTGAGGGCTGACTCGTCAGCAGAGTCACCAAGCAGGTCGAATGGCGCGTCCGACGACAGGAAGCTTGATGCACCGACAACAGGGCTGACGGGGCGCCCGTCGCTCGCCCGCGCCGCGTTGCGGTCCCAATACCGTGCGGGCATTCCATCTATCGATCCGGGACTGTGCGTCGGCCGGCAGCACGCGACGATCGACGAAACGATCGCGAGGCCGCACGACGAAGTCATCACCCGCCCCGGACACCATCCGTTTACAGGAGGGTCTCGAAAAAAATCCGCGAAAATTTTTGAGGTGAGAAGATTCGGGATCAAATGCTCCCCGTTGCCGCAGGCGGCGAAACGAGCCCGATTCGCAAACGCCGCGACCGGCAAGGAGAGCCCGATCTTGGCGGCACGCACACGAGGTGAGGGTTTTCGGGAGTTGGTCGAGGTGAGTTGCGCTTCGTAAACTCGCTTCACCGGCAATGGTGAGATGGGCGCTATAGACGCGTATCACCACAGCCGGTATGCTCTCGCGAAATCCCCTCCTCACCTCGACGCATGGCCACGAAGCGCGCGAAAAAGACCGATGTTGTCAGCCCGAGCTCGGCTGAGCTGCGCAAAGCCGTCGAGGCGATCGCGATCCAGCCCAAGAGCGGCAAGATCACGCTGCTCACGCGCAAGCTATTTAACGTGTTACTCGCGGTTGCCCAGCAAGCGGATGAATCGGGCGACACCTATCGGGCGCTGCTGTCCGACATCGTCGCCAATTCCGCGTTCGATTCCAATGACACCGCGCTCGTCAAGGAGCATCTGCGCCGCATGGTGTCGGTGCAGGTCGAGTGGAGCACCGGCACGTCGAGTCAGAAGCCTGGCCGCAAATGGGGTATTTCGACGCTGATCGCGGACGCGGAAATTCTCGAAGATCCGACCACGCGTCGCGTCTGGGTCGAGTTTTCGTTTGCGCCGAAGATCAAGAAGAAACTGCTCGATCCGGTTCAGTATGCGCGGCTGAGTCTGCAGTTCCAGAGCCAGCTGCGCAGTAGCGCGGGCCTCGCACTCTACGAGATCTGCGTGCGCTACCTGACCAACCCCAGCCACCTGACGATGCGCGAGACCTGGGAATGGTGGCGGCCGATTCTGTCGGGCACCCCGGACACTGAAGCCGGCGACGAGGCGAAGCGCGAGTACAAGTATTTCAAGCGCGACTACCTGCGCCCGGCCATCGCCGAGGTCAACGCGGTCACGAACATTTTTGTCGAGCTGATCGAGCATCGCGAGGGTCGGCGCGTCGCTGAAATCCAGTTCCGCGTGACCGAGCGCAAGCAGCCGATGCTCGCGCTCGACGAACATCCGAACGTGTTCGACAGCACGCTGGTCGACCGGATGGTGAAGATCGGCATTCCGCTCAAGGAGGCGCAGACGCTTTATGCGGACAGCGAGGAGAACCGGATCCGCGCGGCGCTGCAGATGACCGAGCAGCGTATGCGCAGCACGTCACTGCCGCCGGTGCGCAGTGCGCCGGCGCTGTTCAAGGATGCGTTGAAGAAAGGCTATGCGCCGCCGGTCGAGGCGCTGCCCGCGGGTGGCGGCACCAGCAAGGCCGCGGCGTCGCCGGCCGACGATCTGAAGGCGCGTCTGCTCGGTGAATACTCGGCTTACCGTCGCAAGCAGGCCTACGAGTTGTACAACGAACAGGGCGAGTCGGAGCGCGATATCGCGCGACAGTCGTTCGAGGAAGATGAATTGCCGGGGCTCGGCACGCACATGCGCGACGACTGGCGGCGTCGCGGGCTCGACTCGAAGATCGTCGAAACGGCGTTCTTCGACTGGCTCGCGCGCAGGACCTGGGGCGAACCGACCGACGGCGACCTGCTCGCCTTTACGCTGAGCCAGTCGCGCGCGGCGTGATGGGTCGATAACTGCCTTTGAAATCCAGGCGGCGGTGCATGCGCACCGCCCTCACGTCTTACTTCAGCATCTTC
This sequence comes from Paraburkholderia sp. UCT2, assembly GCF_014397665.1. Classification (NCBI taxonomy): domain Bacteria; kingdom Pseudomonadati; phylum Pseudomonadota; class Betaproteobacteria; order Burkholderiales; family Burkholderiaceae; genus Paraburkholderia; species Paraburkholderia sp. UCT2. The sequence continues at coordinate 51,882 of NZ_VZQO01000020.1, read as the reverse complement.
TCGATCTGCCGCAGGATGTCGTCGCGCTTTTCACGCGTGAGGCCTTTCAGGCGCAACTCGAGCCGGTCGTCCCCATACGACTTCAGATCGCCGACCGACACACCACCAAGCTTGATTTCCAGACGTTGCGCGTAGCGCTGCCGGCCCGCCGGTTTGGCGCTTTCCTGCGAGGTCGCTCGGCCTTTGACGATGTCGGCGACCTGGCGTGTGCTCAGATCGTCGGAAAGGATTCGGTTGATCAGTCGCAGTGTCGCCTCCGCGCCGCGAGCCGTGTGGTAGCGGCCCACCTGATACGCCATGTTCGAGCCGAAGCGGTCAGGGCGCGCGACCATCTCCTGCATCACGGTTTCCGGGAGTTTGGCGATGGACAGCGCGACTGCGACCGTCGATTCGTCGAGGCCGAGATGTTCGGCCAGTTCCTTCTGGCTCTGGAAATGCCGCTCGTCGAGAAAGCGTCGCCACACGATCGCGTTGTCGAACACCGTCTGCGAGTCGCGCTGCACGTTGAGGTCGTAACCGAGCTTGTAGCTCTGGATGCCAATCGGCAGATCGATGACGATCGCTTTCACCGACTCCTTGTTCGCTTCTTTCAGCGCACGCACCCGTCTGCCGCCGTCACTGACGAAGTAGGTGCCAGGGTTGTCATAGTCGGGAATGACGTGAATCGCCTGCTGCTGCCCCTGCTTCGCCAGATTGACGGCAAGCTCCGCAATCGACGACTTCACATAGAAGTACCGTGGATTGAACGGGCTCGGCTTGATTGTCTTGAGTGCCAGTTCGATGATCTGGCCGGGACGATAGCCGTGTTCGAGCCTCCAGGCGCGGTAGGCCGCCGATTCGTTGTCCGGATCAGGAATCTCCGCGTCCTGCAGACGCGACGGCAAGACGGCCGGAATCGGACGCCCGGCGATCACGGGAGTTTTCGCCTCGTTTCTGACCAGGCCGTCGATCGCATTTAGACGGTCGAGCGCGGTGCGCTTTTCGCTGCTGGTCGTGTCAGGACGTGCTTGAAAGCCTTTGGCGAACTGGGACGGTTTCATTCAGGGTCCTTTATGCGCATAAATTCACGGGAGCAAGGCGGCGATCTCGTTGGCGCACGCCCGTACTTCGAGCGCGGCGAGCTTCGCGCCGCGGTCGTTCATCTGAAGCACCGTTTGCCCTAACGCCATTGCCTGCTTGTAGGCTTCGCGCGTGGGAATCTGGGTTTTGAGGAGAGGGAAGCCGAGTTCTTCGAGCGCGCGCTTCAGTTCGCGCGTCAGCATCCGTTTCTCTTCAGTCTTGTTGAGCAGGAACACGGCTCGCAGGTCTTCGTTCATGACCTGCGCTTGCTGGACCAGCTTGACGAGGCCGATGCTCGACCAGTAATCGGCTGGGGACGAGGAAGTTGGGATCACCGCGACGCTCGCTGCGAGCAGAACGACGCCCGAGACTTTTTCGGTGATGGAGGGCGGGCAGTCGACGACGATGATGTCGTAATCAGCCACGAACTTCTTGATCTCGCGATGGATCTGGCTGCCTGCTTCGGACAGGTTGACGACGGCGAATGGAATACCGATGTCGCCGTCGGAGGCAGCACTGGCCCAGTGAATCAGAGTGTTTTGGCCATCCGCGTCGACGACGAGAACGCGTTTGCCTTTCTCGTGAAATGCAGCGCCGAGATGCATCGCGATGGTGCTCTTCCCGACCCCGCCTTTCTGCTGTGTTACCGCGATGATTTCTGCCGCCAAATTTCACCTCCTCTTTTTAGACGCAAATGGATTTTACCTGGTTGAATTGCGATTTCAAATGATTTGCGTAAGCGCAGTTCCGAAATTGGCCATTCGGCAAAGGGTTTATGCGCATAAAGAGGCATCGGACGTGTGCCTGGGGTCTTGCGGGATATCAGAGCAAGCGTGGACTGCTTAAGCGTTGCTGATCGCTGTCCGGCGGCGGCAAAGGGAAAGTAACGAGGGCTCGCGTACTGCGTGCACAGTCGTCGGTGACTGTTCGCGATTCTCGGGTTGATGTGCAGAGAAAAGGAGCGCACGCATCTGAGCGACCAAAGAGGTGAGAGGTGCCAGACTTTATGCGCATAAAGTTCGCGTGCCAATTGGCTCGGAGGGACCATTGGTCATGAATTCGTCCGACGCGGATTCTCCCCAGACATGGCGGCAAGCGGCAAACGTGCGTCCGGCGCCTCATCAGCGGGGGATATAGGTTGCCGTTTGAATCGCGCCCGCGCGAGCAAATCTCAGGTGCGACTAGAACTCAGGGTGCCAGCGTTAAACTGTTTCCCACTTCGCCTCGAAGGCAGCGTCGGTTTATGCGCATAAACCGACCCACCTCGCCGATGGTTCAAACAACAACGCGGATGCCGCGCAGTCATCTCGCGCCACGTCATCAAGTCACCCGCTAAAATTCCCGAATCGTTCTAACCGTCGCAGCAACCTTCAACGGCGTAAGCCCCGAATCCAGCCCATGATCACCATCTACCACAACCCGCGCTGCTCCAAATCTCGCACCACCTGCGAACTCGTCGCGAACACCTACAACTCCGCAAAGGAAACGACGGAAATCGTCGAATATCTGAAGAAGCCACTCACCGTCGCAGAGCTTGAGAAGCTCAATGCTCAACTCGGCTGTCCCGTCCGCGAAATGATCCGCGACACCGAGGTCGAATATAAAGAGCTCAATCTTGCCGACACGTCGCTGACGGACTCCCAGCTCTATGACGCATTGGCGAAGCATCCGATTCTGTTGCAACGACCGATCGTCGTCAGAAACGGACGGGCTGCCATCGGCCGCCCGCCGGAAAATGTCGCCGCGCTTTTCGCCTGATCGCGCGACCGTCGAAGTAAAACGATGTGGGCAATGCGGACTCGAACTGCTGCGCTACGCTTTGCCGGACAGCGCGGCATCCTTGGTCACGATCTTCGTCGGAATCAGATGCAGTTCGGTGAACGTATCCGCGATGCGCTGTTGTTCTGCAATCACGTTCGCGTCGACGGGCTTGTAGATATGCGCGTAATGCCGCAAGCCTGATTCGATCACGCTCGCGTCGAGCCCTTGAATCGGCGCGAGTTGGGCGGCGGCCTCGCTGTAATGGCCGCGCACCCACTCCCCTTCCTTGCCGACTTCATCGATCACGATCGCAAGGACGTCGCCGTTCTGTTGCGCGAAGGGCCGCGCGCTGAGAAAGAACTGGTGGTGACTCACGATACCCTCGGCATCGGCGAGCAGCCGCGCGTTCGTTTGCCGCCTGGCGGCTTCGAGGAACGGATCCCAGATCGCCCACGCATCGACCGCACCGCGCTCGAAGGCCGCACGTGCATCGGCGGGCGGCAGATACACGGGTTGGATCTCGCTGAACTTCACGCCGTTCTTCTGCAACGCGGCGACGAGAAACCAGTGCACATCCGAGCCCTTGTTCAGCGCAATCTTCTTTCCCTTCAAATCGGCCAAGGTTTTGATTGGCGCGTCCGGATGCACGAGGATGCCTTCGGCGTGCGGCGTCGGAATTTCATACGCCGTGTAGACGAAATTGGCACCCGCGGCCTGCGCGAACACGGGCGGCGCTTCGCCCACATAGCCGAAATCGATCGCGCCGACGTTCAGCCCTTCCAGCAATTGCGGCCCAGCCGGAAACTCGGTCCATTTGACCGTGATGCCAAGTGGCGCCAGCCGCTTTTCGAGCGTGCCGTGCGCCTTCAGCAATACCAGGGTGCTTGCGGCTTTCTGATATCCGATGCGAAGTTCTTTTGCATGTACATCGGCGGCAAATGCGGCGGCGGAGAAGACCGGCAACGCGGCGGCGGCCAGCGTTGCGCCTGCGCCGGCCAGAAACGTACGGCGCGTCAGCAGCGAATCACGGGACATGAGAATACTCGTCGAAAAAGAATTTAACGGACGCCAAAAGATGGTCCGACTGGCTCCGACGATAATTCGTCTGCGGGCCTGGACGAACCGATAAATTCGCATAAGCAAATCATGCGGCAGTAGCGAAGCATTGCCCAAAGCCCAACCTACCCCCTCCCGCTACAATCGAGCGGCAAAACAAGCGCCCGCGACCACCAGCTCGCGGCTGCATCGATCGACTGCAAACGAAGAGAGGAAAAAAGCCGCCGTGCCTGTAACGACAACACTGACACCGTGGGCCGCCCACGACACCCAACTGATCCTGTCGTGCGCGCTTGGACTAGCACTGATCATCATCTTCATCAGCGTGCTGAAGCTCGCGCCGTTCCTGTCGATCCTGGTCGGCACCTTCGCGGCGGGCTTCACGGCCGGCCTGCCGCTCGAAGCAGTCGCGAGCGCGTTCAGCAAAGGCGCCGGCGCGTTGCTCGGCGACGTCGGCATCATCATTGCGCTGGGCGCGATGCTCGGTGCGTTGATGGCCGAATCGGGCGCCGCCGACCGGCTCGTGTCGACGATCCTCGCGCACTCGACCCCGCGCACGCTGCCGTGGATGATGGCCGTCGTCGCGCTGCTCATCGGCCTGCCGCTGTTCTTCGAAGTCGGCCTCGTGATGATGGTGCCGATCATCTTCGTCATGGCGCGTCGCGCGCAGCAGCCGATTCTGCGCATCGCGATTCCCGCGCTCGCCGGTATGACGACGCTGCATGCGCTGCTGCCGCCGCATCCGGGTCCGCTGATCGCGGTGAGCGCGTTGCACGCCGATCTCGGTTTGACGTTGGGCCTCGGCTTGATCGTGGCACTTCCCGCGGTGGTCCTCGCCGGTCCGCTGTATGGCATCTGGCTGTCGAAACGCATGCACGTCGTCGAGCCTGAAGAAATGGGCAAGCTGTTCACCGCCGAGCAGAACGGCTTCGAGCCGCCGGGCTTCGCGATCTCTCTGATCACGATCCTGCTGCCCGTCATTCTGATGCTCGGCCGCACGGTCGCGAAGCTGCTGCTCGAGCCCGAAACGTTGCTCTTCGATACGCTGAATTTTCTTGGCGAGCCGCTGATCGCGCTGGGCCTCACCGTGCTGTTCGCGGTGGTCGCGCTCGGCTGGTCGCGCGGCATGGCGCGCGAGCGCGTCGGGGGCATTCTGCGCAAAAGCCTGCCGCCGATCGCCGCGCTCTTGCTGACGATCGGCGCGGGCGGCGGCCTGAAACAGGCGCTCGTCGTCGCTGGCATCAGCACGACGATCGGCAAGATCGCGGTCGGGGCGCATATGCCGCTGATCTTGCTCGCCTGGTTGATCGCCGTCGCGCTGCGTCAGGCCACCGGCTCGGCGACGGTCGCCACGACGACGACGGCCGGCATCGTCGCGCCGGTCGTCGCGGGCCTCAGCGCGACGCACAATTCGCTGATGGCGCTCGCGATCGGCGCCGGCTCGGTGTTCTTCTGCCATGTGAACGACGCCGGCTTCTGGATGGTCCGCGAATATTTCGGACTCCAGCTTAAACAGACTGTGCTGGTGTGGTCGGTCTTGCAGACGATCGTATCGGTCGTCGGTCTCGCGTTGACGCTCGTGCTGTGGAGCGTGTTGACGTGAGCACGGCGCGCGCGACAGCCTCACCCATTTGGGCAGCAGGTTGACGCGCGCACAGCGGAACACGCGCGCAGAACCTCACGCGACGCCAGGCAGCAAGCCGCGCCTCGCGTCATCAACAACAGGAGCCACCGTCATGCTCGAATTGCGACCAACCTGCGAAGGCTGCAGCAAGTCACTTCCGCCGAACGCGTCCGACGCAATGATCTGCACCCACGAATGCACGTTCTGCGAGGTCTGCGCGCTGACGAGGCTGCGCAACGTGTGTCCGAATTGCGGCGGCAATTTCGCGCATCGGCCGATTCGCACCCGCGCGCAACTCGCCAAACATCCGGCGCGTGCCGATGCGACATCCTGTCGGCATCGATGAAGCATCGCATGCTCGTTTTTTCGAACGCTATCGCGACGTGCCGATCGGCGAGCGCTGAACTGCGGTGTGGCAAAGCGGCAAATCACTCGTCGCCGCTCACCTCTCCATCCACGTTCGCCACTCCGCTCGCCACATGCGCGGCGACCCGCAGCAGGCGGATCTGTTTGCGATAGTTCCGGCACCCGCTGCAGGTCGGCAGATGCAGGCGGATCGCGAGCCATTCGCCAGTCGACAGGGAGCGGTCGAGCGCATCGGATAGCAGCCGCGTGATGTCCTTACATTTCCCCATTCGCATCCTCGCTGGATAGGCCTTTTTCGCTCAGGCACGTGCGCAGCCGCAGCCGCGCTCGATAGATCAGCACGCTGCAATGATTCGCGTTGATCTGCAGTTCCGCGCAGATCGCCGCGATGTCGAGGTCGAGAAACTCCCGCATCATGAACACGCGTCCAATGTGCTCGGGCAAATGCTCGAGGCACATCTCGAACAGCGTCCAGAATTGCCGCTGGCGCAATGCAGTTTCGGGTGTCGGCCACGGACGCGGTTTGGTCTCGCGCGACCAGTGGCCGTTGTCCTTGAAGAGCTCGCGATCAAGCAGCGCCTCGCCGTCGAGTTCGGCTTCGAGCGCCGACAGATTGACCGTGCGCTGGCGCGCGCGCAGCGTGTCGACGAGCTTATGGCGCAGGATGCCGAACACCCAGGTCTTGTGCTCCGACTGCGCGGCGAAACGCGTGGCCTGAGTCCACGCGGCGGTCAGCGCTTCCTGCACGGCGTCCTCGGCGGCCGCGGCATCGCGCAATTGCAGACGGGCGAAGCGCACGAGGTCACGCCGCAATTGCGCGAGATAAATGGGATCGTCCAGCGAGGGAGCGCCTGGCTGCGTCACGGCATGCTCCGTCGCTGCGCTGTCGGCCGCGCGCTGCGCTGCGCGTGTCGTCCTGAAACGTCGTGATTCATGAGCAGATGGTCGTCCTCGCACGGTTTGCGGATGCGTGCGCCATTCTCCCTCACGTTCCAGCCCTAGCGAATCGGTATTGAACATATGCCCCTTGGCCATCGATGCCCGAGGAGCTTCGTCGCGCGGCGCGGCCGCTTATGACATCGGAAATTAATTGTTGCAAGAAATGATATTTCGAGTCTGCGCGCGACAGGGCTGATCGCCATACTGGCCGATCAGCGTCGCGGTCGGCCGCCAATTCAACGCAATCGCACAATAGCGATTATTTCAATTTATAAAATAATCTCTTCTCATCTTCGCTGTTTGTGGACGCGGGCTCGCTCGCTATTCTTCACGCCATCGATTGCATCAGATCGCGCAACCCACACACAAACGAGGACGCACACCATGAAACGCATTTTCTCCGCCCTGATCGCTTCGGCCGCGCTGTTCGCAGCGGCTTCGGGTGTCGCTCACGCCGACGCTCCGGCTTCGACCTGCAACGGCCCGGCGTCGTACTGCAACGTATTTTTTGGCAACTGATCGACACGTCGAAATACGCAGCAAGGAAGCATGAGAAAAGGGCGCCGGCAACGGCGCCCTTTCGTATTCCAGTATTCGGCATTCGGCCTGCATGGGGATACGGCGGCGTCAAGCGGCCCCTTCTAGCCACGGCCGACGCACAACCCGCGAGTCCTAGCGGCTTGGCGCCTTCCCTCCGCCATCGAGTCCGGCGCCCGTGCGCCACACCTGTTTGCCTTGTTCCGACAACTCGCCGCAACTATGCGTGGCATCGGCTTCGACGCCGTCGACGGCCATCTCGCCGCCCGCCGGCTCCTGCGCGCGCTGCCGCACTTTCTTGCGCGCGGCGACCGCTTCGTCGTGGGATTTTCCTGCATAGTCGAGACTCATGATCCGGTCCTCCAGAATGTCGATGGTGTCCATTTGCCTCAGATCGCCCTGGCCCGAAGGCATGCTTGATTGGCAAGGCAAAAGTTCCACTTATCCACAAGGTTATTCAGCGAATCTGTGGATAACTTTTCGAGCCGCGAGGTTATCCACCGTCAGGTGCCGCAAGAATCCTTCCCGATCCGCTATGACCTGGCCAAATCCGCCAGGGCCTGGGCGTTTCGCGCGGCTTTTGCCTATGATGGACAGTTCGTACTCTCCGCGCGTCGAGCGCCTTACCTGAGGAAGCGAACATGGCCTATCACATTGCAGTGGTCGTCGGCAGCCTGCGGCGGGATTCGTTCAATCGTCAGCTGGCTCAGGCGGCGATTTCCCTCGCTCCAGCCGATTTCACCTTCGAATACATCGATATCGGCTCCTTGCCGCTGTACTCCCAAGACTACGACGCCGACTATCCCGAAGCAGGCAAGAAGCTCAAGGAGCGCGTGCAAGCCGCGGACGGTCTGCTGTTCGTGACGCCCGAATACAACCGCTCGATACCGGGCGTGCTGAAAAACGCGCTCGACTGGGGCTCGCGGCCGTGGGGCACCAACTCGTGGGCCAACAAGCCCGGCGCGGTGATCGGCACCTCGGTCGGTGCGACCGGTAGCGCGCTCGCTCAGCAGCATCTGCGCAACGTGCTCGCCTATCTCGACGTCGCGGCGATGGGGCAGCCCGAGGTGTTCATCAAGCACGATCCAGCGGTGATCAACGAAAAAGGCGAAATCGTCAACGACGGCACGCGCAAGTTCCTGCAGACGTTCATGGACCGCTACGTCACGTGGATCAAGCGGCACGGGGCGGTGTAGCCGAGCCTCAGCGCCGCTGACCGCGTCCTGACCATCCGCCGAAGCAACGCGAACACAGCGCGCGACGCGTAAGGCGGCCGCGCTCGTGTCGCTCGGCGCATCGCCTACGCGTGGTGATGGCCGGTCACCCGCTCCCAGCCGTGACGCACCGCGAGCTTGAAGCGCTCCCACGTGCTGTCCGGCGACGTGGTTTCCCAATGGCGGCGTGCTTCGGGCTCGATCTCATCCCACGGACGATTGCGGAATCGCGCGTCGCGAGCGATCTCCGCGCCGTAGCGATAGGCCGGCACATAGTCCTCATAGCGCGCGTTCGCGGCGCCGTACTGCTCGTCGTAGTGCGCGCGGAAATCTTCTTCGTACTCCAGATACTCGTTCGGCATCTGCGCGCCGGGACCGGTGCCCGGCTGCCCGCCTTCGGGGACGATGTCGGACGGCTGCATCACCGCGCCCGAACCTGGTACCGAGCCGGCGGCGATCGCGCTGCGTCCCGCATCGCCGGCGAGCGGATCGACGATGGGTTCGTTGACCGGATCGCTCATCGGCCGTTCGCTGCTCGGCGGCGGCGCGAACGGCTTGGCGGCGGCGCCGATGTCCGCCGGCGGCATGGCGGTCAGCGGATCAGGGCGCGGGGTGGCGGGAGGGGGCATGGTGTCGGGTGCGGTCGTACCGGACGCCGAAGTGGCGCCCGTCGCGCCGGCGATTCCGGTCGATTCGGTCATGGCCGCCGCACCCGCTGCGCCGCTGCTCGAACTCACGCCCGCCGCACCCGGTGTCGCAGTGGTGTCGCGCATCCCGGGCGTCGCACCCGCCTCGGTCGTTACGCTCGACGTGCGCGGCGTTCCCGGCATCACCGCGCCGATGCCCAGCTCATCGAGTATCGAGTGGTCACGGTCGGTGGCGGCCGGCGTGTCCGCCTCGGGCGGGCGGTCGCCGATATCCGTCGCGCCGAGCCGCACGAGCGTATTGCGCGCCAGCTCCGCATGCGACTCGCTTGCCGCGTGAACGCACACGAGCACCGCGCCGCGCCGCATCGCCTCGGCATAACGCGCGGTGTCCGATGAGCGCGGCCCGGTCGAGAACAGGCTGGCGAGAAAGCGCTCGATATTCGCGAGCACGCCCGCGTTGGCGACTTCGCTGGTGGCCGAGCCAACCGAAGGTTCGGCGTTCGCCTGCAACTCGATCTTCTCGCGCGCAAAGCCGGTTTGCACGAGCGTGTCGCGGGCGGTTTCGGCCTGCATGTAAGTGTCGAATAAACCAATCACGGTATGTTGCATGGTTGTCTCCCGACATGTTCTGCTGGAACGGGCGGCGCTCGCGGCGTCGTCCCCTTGCCGTCTGAAGGTAAGCAACCTTCATGCCCCGCACCGCCGCGCGGCGCCGCCGCGTCCCATGCCCAGCCGCGCTGCCCGGCGTGCTACGCATGACGCGGGCTCACGATGAAAAAAGCGCGGCGTGTAAGCGCCGCGCTTTTTACAAGGCCCGGTAAATGACGCCGGCACGGCGCGGACATCAGGTATCGGCCGGATGCGTGGCGGCATCGTTGCTCGTTTGCACGGCGTCGTGCTGGATCGTTTCGAGCAGTTGCTCCAGCAGTCCGATATCGAACGGCTTGGACAGCACGCGCACGTTCGCGTGCCGCGCGCGGTCGAGCTCTTCCGCGTAGCCGGTGACGAGGATGACCGGCAACTGTGGGTCGAACCTGAGCACCGCTTCGGCCAGATCGATGCCGTTCATCTTGCCGGGCATGTGGATGTCCGACAGCACCAGATCGAACGGCAGCGGCTCGCCGGTGCTCGCGCGCTTCGCGCGGGCGTCGTCGAGTACACGCAGCCCCGTGTCGGCGTTGAACACGCAGGTGACCTGATGACCCATCATCTGCAGCAGCGCCTCGGTGCCGGCGGCGACTTCTTCGTCGTCCTCGACGAGCAGCACGCGCAGACCCTGTGGCACGCCGCTTTCGGTCGCTAGCGCTTCTGCAGGCCCGGCCGTGTGCGGCTCGGTCGACGCGCGCGGCAGATAGAGCCGCACCGAGGTGCCTGCGCCGATCGCGCTGTCGATTGCCGCGAGCCCGCCCGAGCCCTCGCAGAACGCGAAGACCTGCGGCAACCCGAGTCCCGTGCCCATGCCTTTGGGCTTGGTCGTGAAAAGCGGCTCGAACGCGCGCGCGAGCACGTCGGGCGCCATACCGGCGCCGGTGTCCTCGAGCGACAGTTGCACGAACTCGCCGGTCAGCGGAAAACCGTCCTCGTGACGGAACACGACATTGCTCGCGCGCACCGTGAAGCGCCCGCCGTTGGTCATCGCATCGCGCGCATTGACGGCGACGTTGATCAGCGCGAGCTCGAGCTCGGCGACGTCGACGCGCACCGGCCAGGTATCGACGCCGCTATCGATCACGAGCGACACCTTCGCGCCGAGCGACGCGCGCAACAGTTCGCGGCACGACGGCAGCCAGCGTTCGAGCGACAGCGTCTCGGTGCGCAGCGGCTGCTTGCGCGCGACGCCGAGCAGCTGCCGCGTCAGCGACTGGCCGCTCTTCAGCGCGCGCTCCATCGCCGACAGTTCGCGCTCCAGTCCGCCGACGCCGCGCCGTCGCACGATCTGCACGTTGGCCGACAGGATCATCAGCAGGTTGTTGAAGTCGTGCGCGACGCTGCCGACCAGCGTGCCGAGCGCTTCCATCTTGCGCGACTGGCGGTACGCGGATTCGATCGAGCGGCGCATCGATGCCTCGGCCTGCCAACGCTGCCACGCTTCCTCTTCGGCGCCGAGGCGGCGCAGCGACAGCCAGATCACGCACCACAGCGCGATCGACGGCGTGAACATCGACAGGACCAGCACGCTCAGATGCTTGTACCAGGCGGCCCAGATCGCCGACGTGCGATAGCCGCACAGCACGTAGACCGGATACGAGCCGACGTGCCGGAAGGCGACGATCAGGTTGCCGCCGGCGAAGCTCGAGCGCATCCGCACGACGCCGGAGCGCTGCCCCTGCCTGACCGCTTCGGCGAACGGCGAATCGGATGCGAGCGCGGTCGGCTCGCGTGGGCCGCGCGGGTAATGCGCGAGCACCGCGCCGTCGGTGCGCACGAGGCTCATGATGATCGGCGTAGCGTCGCTGCTGCCGAGCAACTCGCGATAGAACGCGTCGAAATAGCTGGGCCGCAGCGCGATCGACACGACGCCCGCGAACGAGCCATTGGGCGCCTGGCGCTCGACGCCCATGTTGAACACCTGCTCGCCGCTCACATGTCCCGTCATCACTTTCGACACGCGTTCGAGCACGTTGCCGTCGCGGATGCCGACGAAATCGTCGCGCTGGCCGATCGAATTTTCCGGCGACGGATACAGGCGGCTGCTCACGAGCAGCGCGCCCTGCTGGCCGAAGATCGACACCGAGGCTACCTGCGGATAGCCGCCGCCCATCGTGCGCAACTTGTCGTGAATCGTGTGTTCGCGCGCGCGAATGCCGTCGTCGTCGAGGCCGTCGGTCAGATCGACGATACGCGCGTTCAGCGTCTCGTTCATGTCGAACACCTTCAACGCGTGTTCTTCGGCGACCCGCACCGTGCGCAGCGCCAGATCGGTGGCGTCGGCCTCGCGCGAGCGCAGATCGGCGAATGCCATCGCCGCGACGTAGACGAACGGCAGCACGATCGCCGCGACCAGCAGCGCGATCAGCGTGATGCGACGCACCTGGAAATTCTGTTCCGGCACGGCCGGAAACGACGCGTCGTCCTGCTCGCGGGCAGGACGACGCGAAAGACGGCCCGCGCGCGCGGAGTCGACCCGGTCTGATGTCATTGTCGTTGACGCGAAAAGTCGTTCGGATGTGGCAGCCCCGTATCGGGCCGTTGCCGGCACCATGCCGCCTTCAGAACAAGCATAGACGCAGCACGGAAAAATTTGCCGCAAAGCGTGGGGGATGGGCGTCCGCCGTGCCGGCCGTTCTTTAAGAGCGGCTTTAAAACAGCGACGAATCGGGAAGCGCAAACGTACACAAAAGGATAAAGATAAAAAAATGTCCGCCTCGACGATAGATCCATTTCTGAAATTCGCCTAGCAGAGAAACAGATCGTTACCGTCAGCGATTCTGGCGAGTTGCTTTTGCGCGACTTTACTTCGACAATCCTCACCACGATAAAAGGGCCGTTGCCCCCTCTGTGCGCCGGATCGTCAAGGTTCGCCAAACGCGTCCTGCTGCATTCGCACCCCCTCTCGCCAAAGGCAATTGCAATTCGACAGGCGCCACTGTACCTGGTCGCGCATCGGTCGGCATCACGCGAAGGTGTGCCACCCTCCGCTGTCGTGACGAACGAAATACGTACACAACCAGGCGCGGAAAGCGCTCAGATGAACCAGCCGATTCCTTTATCCGACCCGCCCAAACCGCCCGAGCCGCCGTTGCCATGCTCCCCATTGTGATCGCCGACGATTCGCTGCTCGCCCGCAAGTTGCTCACGAAGGCACTGCCGCCCGATTGGGCAGTCGACGTGTCCTACGCGACGAACGGGCACGAGGCGCTCACGCTGTATCGCGAGGGCAAGGCATCGGTGATGTTCCTCGACCTGACGATGCCGGACATGACCGGCTACCAGGTCCTCGAAGCGTTGCAGCACGAGGACCTCAACACCTTCGTGATCGTCGTTTCCGCCGACGTGCAGCCACTCGCCCAGCAGCGCGTGCGCGAGCTCGGCGCGATCGCGTTCATCGCCAAGCCGGTGACGCCGGAGGCGGTCCTGCCCATCCTCAAGGAGTACGGCTTGTATGTCTGAGCCCGCCTTCACCGAAGACCAGCGCGACGCGCTACAGGAAATCGCCAATCTCGCGATGGGCCGGGCCGCGACGCGGCTCGCGGGCCTGCTCGATTCGTTCATCGAGCTATCGGTGCCGCGCGTGCGGATGGTCGCGGTGAGCGACGCGGCGCGCACGCTGCGCGAGATGACCCATATCGACGACACGGTCAGCGCGGTGCGTCAGGGCTTTCGCTCGGACATCAAGGGCGAGGTGCTGGTGATCTGTCGCAGCGACTGCATCGCGCAGCTGTGTTCGCTCGTCCGCGACCCGTACGCGCGTTCGAGCTACGAGGAGGTCGGCGAGCGCGAACTGATGCTCGACGTCGCGAACCTGCTGTCCGGCGCGTGCGTGTCGTCGATACTCGACCAGCTCGGCCGCACGCCGGTGTTTTCCGCGCCGGGCATGCTCGGCGACACGCTGACGCTCGACGAAGTGTTCCAGCCCGGCGTGCTGCAATGGCAGGTGGCGCTGCTCGTCGAAGTGAATTTCGCGCTCGAACATCAGAGTTTTCGCGCGCATCTGGTGATGCTGATGGCCGAAGAATCAATCCGTCACATGAACGAAGCGCTCGATGCGCTGCTGTCCAGTATATGAACGTCTCCGTGGAATCGTTGAGCGACCTCGTGGTCGAGCGGGTCGGTTTTGGCATCTTCGTGCTCGACCGTGAACTGAACGTGCTGATGTGGAATCGCTTCATGCAGGACCATAGCGGCCTGTCGGCGGAGCAGGTGGTCGGCCACTCGATCTACCAGAACTTTCCGGAGCTGCCGCGCGTGTGGCTGTCGCGCAAGATCGAGAGCGTGTTTCAGCTCGGCAGCTTTGCGTTCAGCTCGTGGGAGCAGCGCCCGTATCTGTTCAAGTTCGATCACGACCGGCCGATCACCGGTGGGGTCGACTTCATGCAGCAGGACTGCACGTTCATGCCGCTGATGCGCGGTCGTGAAGTGGTGGCCGTGTGCGTGACGATCTCCGACGTGACGCATGTGAGCATCGTGCAGCGCGAACGCGAGGAGGCAGTTGCGAAGCTGCAGGAGTACGCGAATCGCGACGGACTGACCGGCATCGCGAACCGGCGCTTTTTCGAAACGCGGCTGCGCGACGAGTTCACGCGCTGGCAGCGCTACGGCGGCGAGATGTCGATGTTGCTGTTCGACCTCGATCACTTCAAGAAGATCAACGACCAGTTCGGTCATGGCGTCGGCGATACGGTGCTGCGTGTGATGGCGCAGCGCGTCGCCGGCGTGGTGCGCGCACAGGACACGTTCGGGCGCTTCGGCGGCGAAGAGTTCGCGCTGCTGCTGCCGTGCACGCCGCTCGACGACGCGATGCTGGTGGCGGAGAAGATCCGTCGCGTGATCGAGGAAACGCCGGTGGAGCTGATCGGCACCAGCGTGCCGGTCACGGCGAGCCTCGGCGGCGCGACGGCGCGCGCCGGCGTGCCCGCCTACGACGTGCTGATCAACGAGGCCGACGCGGCGCTCTATAGCGCAAAGCGTCAGGGCCGCAACTGCGCGGTCGCGTTCCGGCTCGCGGGAGCCTGATCCGCTAGCGGGGGCGGCGCGGTCGAGGCCGCCGCCGCCGCGCCGCGCCCGGCGGCCTTCCTTCCCGTCCCCCTATTGACCGGCGAAACTGCGGTCACCGGCAAAGATTGCTATACTTTTCGCCGTTTCCGGCCGCCCAGCCGGATGTTTCGCGCGTGTCCGCGCGCGCGGGCCCACTGCCCTGCGGGTCGGCATAAAAACCTCTTTGAACGCCTTTCAGCGGGCGCCTCCAGCGGAGATCGTCTTGGCTGTTTCCAATCTTGTCGTGGACGATACTGAAATCGACGCCGCTGCTGCCACGTCCGGCAGCTCGTTTTATCTTGCGATGCGCATCTTGCCGGCGGCGCAGCGCGATGCGATGTACCAGGTCTACGCCTTCTGCCGCGCCGTCGACGACATCGCCGACAGCGACCTGCCGCGCGCCGAGCGCGCGGCCGGGCTCGAGCAATGGCGCGCCGAGATCGACGCTTGCTACGCCGGCCAGCCGCGCGCGTCGCTGCGCGCGCTGACGCGGCACATTCACACGTTTCATCTGCAACGCGAGGATTTTCACGCGATGATCGACGGCATGGCGATGGATGCCGCCGCCGACATCTGCGCGCCCGACGACGCCACGCTCGACCTCTATTGCGACCGCGTCGCGAGCGCGGCCGGCCGTCTGTCGGTGAGGATATTCGGGATGCGTGACGAGCCGGGCCGGCTGCTCGCGCACCATCTCGGCCGCGCGCTGCAACTCACCAACATCCTGCGCGATATCGACGAAGACGCCGTCATCAACCGCTGCTATCTACCGCGCGAGCTGCTCGCGCGCGAAGGCATCGCGGCCACGGACCCGCGGCAGATCGCTGACGATCCGACGCTGCCGCGCGTCTGCGCGACGCTCGCCGAGCGCGCGAAGCAGCACTTCGCGGAGTCCGACGCGATCATGGATCGCGAGCCGCGCGCTCAGGTGCGCGCGCCGCGCATCATGTCGGGCGTCTATCGCGTGCTGCTCGAGCGCGCGCTGGAGCGCGGCTTCGACGTTCCGCGCACGAAGGTCCGCAAGCCGAAGCTGCGCCTGCTGTGGATCGTCGCGCGTTACGCGCTTTTCTGAGCTGATGCCGAAGCTCGTCCACGTGGTCGGCGCGGGCGTGGCCGGGCTCGCCGCCGCCGTGCAACTGCAGCGGCGCGGCGCGCGGGTCGTGCTGCACGAAGCGCAGGATCACGCGGGCGGCCGCTGCCGTTCGTACTACGACGCGAAGCTTGGTGCGACGCTCGACAGCGGCAATCACATCGTGTTGTCGGCCAATGCCGCGACGCTCAACTACGTGCGCGCGATCGGCGCCGCCGACGAACTGGTCGGCCCCGCGCAGCCCGAGTATCCGTTCGTCGATCTGGCCACGCGTTCGCGCTGGAGCGTGCGTCTGTCGCCGGGGAGTTTGCCGTGGTGGATTTTCGATGCGCACGCGCGCGTGCCGAACACGGGCCCGACCGATTACCTGTCGCTCGTGCCGCTGCTGTTTGCGAAACCGGGCCGCAGCGTCGCGCAGACGATGCGCTGTCACGGTCCGCTGTGGGAACGGCTGCTGCGGCCGCTGCTGCATGTGCTGCTGAATCTGGAGCCGCGCGACGCGTCGGCCGAACTGACCGGCGCGCTCGTGCGCGAAACGCTGCTCGCGGGCGGGCTCGCGTGCCGGCCGCTGGTCGCGCGTAATGGTCTTGGCAGCGCGTTCGTCGATCCGGCGCTGCGTCTGCTGCAACATGGCGGCGCGACGATCCGGCTCGGTTCGCGTCTGCGCGACATCACGTTCGCGGCCGACCCGGCCCGTGTGCAGGCGCTGCATTTCGACGATGAGAGCATCGCGCTCGGCGCGAACGAGGCGGTGATTCTCGCGCTGCCGCCCGAAGCCGCGGTGGCTCTCGTGCCGGGTCTGCGCGCGCCGACGCGTTTCGCGGCCGTGCTCAACGTGCATTTCGCGGTCGAGCCGCCGTTCGGCCTGCCGCAGATCACCGCGCTGCTGAACGGAACGGCCGAATGGCTGTTTGCGTTCGACGACCGCCTGTCGGTGACGCTCAACGGCGCCGAGCGGCTCTTCGACACGCCGCATGACGTGCTGGCGGCGACCGTTTGGGCCGAGGTCGCGCAGGCGGTCAATCTGCCGGTCGCGCCGCTGCCGCGCTGGCAGGTGGTGATGGAATCGCGCGCGACGTTTGCCGCGCTGCCCGCGCAGGAGACATTGCGGGCGGGCACGCGCACTCGCTGGAACAATTTGCTGCTCGCGGGCGACTGGACGGCCACCGGCCTGCCCGCGATGCTCGAAGGCGCGATCCGCTCCGGCCAGAAGGCCGCGGATACGCTGCTGAATCAACCGATGGAACGCAGATGAACGACTTATCTCACACCCAGCCGCTCGACGCGGCGCTGCCCGAAGCCGCCGATGCGGCGCCGGACCTGGCCGAAGCTGCCGTGGTTGCCAACGCGCCCGCCGTGGCGGACGCATTGGCAACCGCAACGCCGGCGCCCGTGCAGGGCGCGAACGCGCTCGACGCATCGATCACGCGCGCGACCGATGCGATCCTGGCCGCGCAGCAGCCGGACGGCCATTGGGTCTACGAACTCGAAGCCGACGCGACGATTCCGGCCGAATACGTGTTGCTGGTCCACTATCTCGGCGAAACGCCGAACCTCGAACTCGAACAGAAGATCGCCCGTTATCTGCGCCGCATCCAGTTGCCGAACGGCGGCTGGCCGCTCTTCACCGACGGCGCGCCCGACATCAGCGCGAGCGTGAAGGCGTACTTCGCGCTGAAAATGATCGGCGACCCGGTCGATGCCGAGCACATGGTGCGCGCGCGCGACGCGATCCTCGCGCACGGCGGCGCGGAACACGTGAACGTGTTCACGCGAATCCTGCTCGCCCTCTTTGGCGTGGTGTCGTGGCGCGCGGTGCCGATGATGCCGGTCGAGATCATGCTGCTGCCGGTGTGGTTCCCGTTCCATCTGTCGAAGGTGTCGTACTGGGCGCGCACGGTGATCGTGCCGCTGCTGGTGCTCAACGCGAAGCGGCCGCTCGCGCGTAATCCGCGCAAGGTGCGGATCGACGAGCTGTTCCGCGGCGCGCCGGTGAACACCGGCATGAACGAGCGCGCACCGCATCAGCACGCGGGCTGGTTCGGCCTGTTCCGTTGTGTCGATTCGGTGCTGCGCGCGGTCGATGGCCTGTTGCCGAAGGCGACCCGCGAGCGCGCGATCCGCGCGGCGGTCGCGTTCGTCGACGAACGGCTGAACGGCGAGGACGGCCTCGGCGCGATTTTCCCGGCGATGGCCAATTCGGTGATGATGTACGACGTGCTCGGCTATCCGGCCGATCAGCCGCATCGCGCGATCGCTCGCAAATCTCTCGACAAGCTGCTCCTCATCAAGGACGACGAAGCCTATTGCCAGCCGTGTCTGTCGCCGGTGTGGGATACGTCGCTCGCCGCGCATGCTTTGCTCGAAACCGGCGAAGCGCGCGCCGAACAGGCGGCCGAACGCGGGCTTGCGTGGCTGCGTCCGCTGCAGATTCTCGACGTGCGCGGCGACTGGATTTCGCGCCGCCCCAACGTGCGGCCGGGCGGCTGGGCGTTCCAGTACAACAACGCGCATTTCCCGGATGTCGACGATACCGCGGTGGTCGCGATGGCGATGCACCGCTCGGCGGCGCTCACGCAATCCGATGTCGATCGCGAAGCAATTGCCCGCGCGCGCGAATGGGTGGTCGGCATGCAAAGCAGCGACGGCGGCTGGGGCGCGTTCGAGCCGGAAAACACGCAGTACTACCTGAACAACATTCCGTTCTCGGACCACGGCGCGCTGCTCGATCCGCCGACCGCGGACGTGTCGGGCCGCTGTCTGTCGATGTTCGCGCAGATCGGCGAGCTGCCGCAAAGCAGCGAGCCGGCGCGGCGCGCGTTCGACTACATGCTGCAGGAGCAGGAGTCGGACGGCAGCTGGTACGGCCGCTGGGGCCTGAACTACATCTACGGCACATGGACCGCGCTGTGCTCGCTGAACGCGGCCGGCATGCCACACGACGACCCGCGCATGCGGCGCGCGGTGCAATGGCTCGTGTCGATCCAGAACGACGACGGCGGTTGGGGCGAGGGCGGCGAGAGCTACAAGCTCGACTATCGCGGCTACGAGCGTGCGCCGAGCACCGCGTCGCAGACAGCCTGGGCGCTGCTCGGGCTGATGGCGGCGGGGGAGGTCGATCACGAAGCGGTGGCGCGCGGTATCGACTATCTGCAGCGTGAGCAGCGCGAGCATGGGCTGTGGGACGAAACCCGGTTTACCGCGACCGGCTTTCCGCGCGTGTTTTATCTGCGCTACCACGGCTATCGCAAGTTCTTCCCGCTGTGGGCGCTCGCGCGCTTCCGTCATCTGAAGCGCAATGGGCTCACGCGCGTCACGGTCGGGATGTGACGGATGTCCGTGTCGATGACGCCGTCCGTGGGGACGGGCGATAGCAGCTTGCCGGTGATCGTCGTGACGGGCATGGCGTTCGAGGCGCGCATCGCACGCGGCGACGGCAGCGTGCGCGTCGAAGTCGTGTACGCGGCGCGCGCCGATCTGCTCGAGCGCGCGCTGAACGCGGCGGTCGCTCGCGGCGCGGCGGGGATCGTCAGTTTCGGCACGGCGGGTGGGCTCGCGCCGGATCTGCAGCCGGGCGCGCTGATCGTCGCGGATGCCGTGCATGGGCCGTTCGGGCGTATCGACACGGATCGGCAATGGGCGGAGCGGATTGCCGCCGCCGTGACCAACGTCAGGACGGCCGAAGGGCTCGCGGGACGTCTGCGCCGTGGCGCGATGGCGGCGGTCGCCGCGCCGCTGATCACCGCCGAAGACAAACGCGCGCTGCACGAATCGACCGGCGCGCTCGCGGTGGATATGGAATCGCACATCGCTGGCGCGACCGCTGCCGCTCACGGTCTGCCGTTCGCCGTGTGTCGCGCGATCGTCGATCCGGCCTGGCGCACGCTGCCGCCGGCCGCGACCGCTGGTTTGCGCGACGACGGCAGCACCGCCCTCGGGCCGATTCTGCGCGAATTGCTGAGGCAGCCGTCGCAACTCGGCGCGCTGCTGCGACTCGCCGGCGATGCGCGCGCCGCGCGGACTACGCTGGTCGAGGCGCGGGAGGCCTTGGGGAAGGGCGGCGCGCTGCGGATCGCGGGCGTCAGCAGTTGAGCGACGGGGATGGCGGTTAGCCATCCCGACTGCGTCTGGGGCCGGCAGCAAGTCGCTAGCGTGTGCGTGACTCACCCCTGGAGCGGCGACTCGAGTCTTCGCCCAGGTCCCTTAGGCGGTTGCGCAGCCGCTGGTTATCTGCGTAAAGCCCCGCAAATGCCAGTATGAACAGTAGCAGCGGAAACCACTGGCCGCTGTAGCGAATCAGCGCCCATGCGATCGCCGCACAGGCGATAGCGGCGAGCAGAAGCGCCACTTTATCGGCGATCCAATTCATACCAATTCCGCTCGATGGAGCGCCAGACAGGCGTAGTGCCGGCGCGCTGGCCTGTTTGTCAGCACTTCCGGATGGCGATGGATGAATGCCAGCATCGACTCTGGAACGACCAATCCGAGGCGGGCCGCTGCAATTCGCGCAGTGACCGCCGCGCTGCTGGTGCCGCACGTTATCGCTGCCTTGGTCGCGACGATCAGCGAACCGATGCATGCACCGACGTAGAACGCCGCACTTAGCGCGCCGGCGACGGATAGTGCCTCGAGTGTCGTTGTTGCGCCGATCAACTCGGCAACCGTTGCGCTAGGTCCAAGTGTCTTCAGCGCGTTGAGCATGGCCGTGATATTGGACGTCGCCGTCTCGAGAGTGCCGAACAGGCTGCTCGGCGAAGGAAGGCCCAACGCGTTCATATTTGCTGCAAATGCACTCCTGAAGTTGCCACAAGTGACCGAATTCATAGATTGTCTGCCTCCGTCGTAGTTGTGGATGCCAACTTTAGATACCGACCGAGCCCGAACCAATCAGCGACTTCTTAAAAATTGCCGGGACAGTGATGGACGTGCCTGCTAGCCATCGCCCGAAGCGGTTGACCACTAGCGGTGGTCCATCGTGGGCCCCCAAAACTATCAGCACGATTAATTATGCAATTCTGAAATATTAGGGAAAACCCCTACCTTTGGTACAATGCTAGTGTTAACCCTTAGGGTCCCGCGCATGACGCGCCCGCCCGGGAGCCTCAGACACGGAGTACCAAATGAATTTCCACACGAGAAAATGGGTCAAGCCCGAAGACCTGAATCCCAACGGGACATTGTTCGGCGGCAGCCTGCTACGCTGGATCGACGAAGAAGCCGCGATCTACGCGATCTCTCAGCTGGACAATCAGCGCGTCGTGACCAAGTTCATGTCAGAGATTAACTTCGTCAGTTCGGCACGCCAGGGCGACATCATCGAACTGGGCATGACCGCCACGCATTTCGGCCGCACGTCGATCACGCTGCGCTGCGAAGTGCGCAACAAGATCACACGCAAGAGCATTCTGACGGTCGAGAAAATGGTATTCGTCAATCTCGACGAAAACGGCGATCCGGTGCCACATGGCCGCACGCGTATCCGTTATGCGGACGAGCAGTTCGCTCACTATCGCGCGAACTCCAAGCCAGTGCCGCAAACGGCACCAGTCGCGGCGGTCGAGGAAGATCGGGGCGCGGCGCGCAGCGAGGTCGAAAGCCTGCACTGAGCGGGTTGCAGCGATGCCCGCGGGCTTGGTCGGGCGACGTCTGGCTGTACTTCCCACGCGGGGCACCCATCGAGGGCGCCCGCTGTGCCTTGGAGCGCTGGATCGACGTGCCCAGATCCCCTGGAGCGCTATTGCGGGGCCGACGCCGGCTCAGCAGGCACGGCTGGCGTAGCGCCCGCGCCACTGTCACCCGGATCGGTGTAGTTCGGCAGATCCCCGCTGGGCGCGTTGGTCGCTCCACCGGAAGCCCCATTGGGCGCCGGCGAGGACTCACCCGGATCGTTGTAATCCGGCAGCGCACCGGGCGCGCCCTTGGCCGCGCCGCCCGCTCCCGAAGCGCCATTGGGCGTCTCGCCCACATCGCCCGGATCGGAGTAATTCGGCAGGCCGCCCGCCGGCGCGCCTGCCGCTGGGGCAGCAGCCGGGCCCGTATCGCCGTGATCGTCGTAGTTCGGCAGCGGCGGAGGGTTATTGCTCGTGCCGCGCAGCCGCGCGAGGCGCTGCTGCAAAAAGGCATCACGAACGAACGAGTACTTGTCGAGCGCAGCCTGCTCCAGAAGGCTGGTCGCGCCGAGCAGATCCGAACGTGTGCTCACGAACTGCAGCACGTACAGCGGATTGCGGGTCGCGGGTTCGATATAGTTCAGCGGATTGAACTTCACATCGACGACGAGCCCCATGCTGTCGCGCACCGTGCTCGGCCCGAACAGCGGCAGCACCAGATACGGACCCGACGGAATGCCCCAATGCCCGAGCGTCAGACCGAAGTCCTGATGATGCTTGGGCAGACCGGCCGGCGTCGCCCAGTCGAGCAGGCCGCCAATCCCAAACACCGAGTTGAACGCGAAGCGCATGATGTCTTCGGTCGCATCGGTGATCTTCAGTTGCAGCAGCGCGTTTGCGGCGTTGGTGAGGTCGCCGAGGTTCGAGAAGAAATTGCTGACGGCGGTGCGCAGCGGCTGCGGCGTCACTTTCTGGTAGCCCTTCGCGACCGGCACCGCGATATAGCGATCGACTCCGTCATTGAAATTGAAGATCACCCGGTTCACCGGCTCGAACGGATCGCCCGGCTTGCGATCCGGAGCGGTCGCGCAGCCGGAAATGAGACCCGCGGCGGTGAGCGCCAGCGCGGTGTTACGCAGCTTCATGCTTATATTCCTTTTTGCTTCCCGCGACGTTGACGCGGCTTGCCCATCAGCACCGGCTGGAAAACCACCGCGCCGATCAGCGTGCAGAACAGCGAAAGCACGAGCAGCCTCCCCATGCTGGACGTGCCCGGATGGTGCGACAGCCACAGGCTACCAAACGCGGTGGCCGTTGTGGCGGCGCTGAACAGCACCGCATGCGTGAGGCTCGACTGCAACAGGCCGGTCTGGCCGTGGCGCCACGCCATCACGAAGTAGATCTTGAACGCGACGCCGACGCCGAGCATCAGCGGCAGCGCGATGATGTTCGCGAAGTTCAGCGGCATGCCGAATACCACGCACAGTTCGAGCGTGACGATCGCGGACACCAGCAGCGGCACCAGCGTGCGCAGCACGTCGCCGACACGGCGCAGCGCGATCCACAGCAGCACGGCGATCGACAGCAGCGCATAGACGGCCGCCTGCAGGAACGCCTTGATGATCGTGTCGGCCGAATGCAGGATCGAGATCGGTCCGCCGATCGCGCCCGGCTCCGCCATCTTCACCGCGTGCGCGAAGCGCGCGAGCATCTGGTCGTCGTTTGGATCGACGCCGGGCGGCACCTTCGGCGCGATATCGACGAGCGCATGACCGCCCTTGCCGATCCACATCGCGGTGATGCCTGGCGGCAGGGTCTGCAGGGTTATTTCGGTCGGCTGCAGAAGGTTCTCAAGCTGCTTCAACGCGATGCGCAGCGTGTCGGACATCGCGACTTCGGCGCGGTCGCGCGTGGCGGCGTCGGCGGCGGCGAGCTTTTGCAAGGTCGCGGACAGGTGCTGCGCGTCCGCCGCGCCCGGGCCCGGATGGTCCTCGGCCGCGAGCGACAACTGATTCGCCGCGCGCTTCAATGCGGCGACGCGCAACTCGTCGGTGGCTTGCGGCGCGGGCTGCTGTTGCAGCGCCGGCAGCAGCTGTTGCGCGGCGCTCGCGATCAGCATCATCTTCTGCTGCTGGTCGGCCGGCACGAAGGTGCTCAACGTGTTGACGCGGCCCACTTGCGGCAGCTTGCGCAGTCGCTCGGCCATCGCGTCGGCGTCGGCAAGCGACGGCGCCAGCGCCTGCACGTTGTTCACCGCGGCTTCGGGCGAATCCTTCAGCGACAGCAACGTTGCCATCGACTCGGTGTGCGGGTCCTTCAGATGCAGCGGATTGAAGTCGAAACGCAGGTGCGTGAGCAGCGGTGTCGCGCCGATCACGACGAGCAGCGTGCCGATCAACACCGGCTTGCGATGGCGGTCGAGGAAGTCGTCGACGGGCTCGAGCTGCTTGAAACCGGGCGAGGCGACTTCGCCCGGCGGATTGAAGAGCTTCAGCAGCGCTGGCAGCAAGGTCATGTTGGTGAAGTACGCGACGAACATGCCGACGCCCGCGATCTGGCCAAGCTCCGACACGCCGCGATAAGCGGTCGGCAGGAACGAGAAGAAGCTCAGCGCGACTGCCACGGCCGCGAGCGTGAGCGGCACACCGATGCTGTGCGCAGTGTGCATCAGCGCGGCCGACAGCCGGTCGTCGCGGTTGCGCTCCTCGCGATACTTGACGCCGAACTGCACGCCGAAATCGACGCCGAGCCCGACGAACAGCACCATGAACGCGACCGAAATCATGTTGAGCGCGCCGACCATCAACAGGCCGAGCGCGGCCGTGATCGCGAGGCCGACGAACAGCGTGATGAACACGGCCGCGATCATGCGGCCCGAGCGCAGCGCGAGCCACAGAATGATCAGGACGACGATGAAAGTGCCGATGCCGTTCAGCACCGCACCGTCCTGCACTGACGCGAACTCCTCGTCGGCGAGTGGCTGCTCGCCGGTCAGGCGGATCGTCGCACCGTAGCGCTCCTGGAGATGCAGCGAGACCGCGGTTGCGCGAATCGCCCTCGACGCGCTCGCGCCCGGCTCCAGCGCGTCGTAGTTGACGACCGGATGCACGACGACAAACGAACGCGCCGGATCGGTGGCGGCGCTTTTATCGACGAGAGCGCGCCACGAGAACGCGGCGGGCTGGCCGGCCAGCACGCGATCGAGCGTGTTCGCGCTTTGCGCAAGCAGCCGGCTCATGTCAGGGAGTTTGACCTGGCCGAGTTGCAGCGGCAGCAGCAGGGTCGTAGTCAGCGTGCCGGCGAGACCGGTCAGGCTCGGATCATGCGCAAGTTGATTGACGAGCGGGCGCGACTGCACGAGTTGCGAGGTGGTGGACATCACCTCGTCGGTGGACGGAAACAGCAGGCCGTTGTGTTCGAAGAAGGGGCCGCCGGCGGGCTGCGAGACCGACGTGAACTCCTTCGGATCGGCTCTGAGCGCGGCGGTCAGCGCGTTGGCGGCGGCGTCGGCGAATTCGGGCGCGCGCGCTTCGACCACCACCAGCACGGTGTCGCCACGGTCGGGGAAGGCGGCGTCGAGCGCGTTCTGGACTGCCGCCCATTGCTTGTCGGTCTCGATGAGACGGCTGATGTCCGTGTTGATCTTGAAGTTATGCGCGACGTATATGCCGCTCAGGACAGCGAGCACGATCGACAGCGCGATGATCCTCAGCGGATGACGCACCGAATACGCGACGAGACGGACGATAGATGACTTCAGCATGTAGGCGGACGTGGCCTTATCACGGGTGTTGTTTTTGACGAAGGTGCATAAGTATACAGAGCCCGGGCAAGCAAGCCCGACTTCGGTAGCAAGTACGGCTCCTGACGGCTTCGTCCGGATGGGAACGTAATCCCCGCTATACTGGTGTACCTCTCTTTAGCCGCGGGGCTGCGGCCCGTCGGCGCTACTTCTTTCGAGTCATGACAAGCGTATGAAACGATATCTGACTGCTTTTGTGGCTGCGGCCGTGGTATCCACGGCGGCGTTTGCGCAGAGCGCACCCGACGCGGTGGTAAAAAGTGCAGTCCAGGGCACGGTGACTGCAATGAAGGCTGACCCGCAGGCGCGCGGCGGCGACATGGCGAAGATCACCCAGGTCGTCCAGACGCACTTCCTGCCCGCCACTGACTTTCAGCGCACCACACGTATCGCGGTAGGCAAGCCGTGGGCGACCGCGACGCCGGAGCAGCAGAAGCAACTGTACGAGCAGTTTACGCTGCTGCTCACGCGTACCTATGCCGCATCGCTGTCGCAACTGCGCGACCAGGACGTGAAGTTCCAGTTTGCGCCGGTCAGCGTGCAAGGCGGCGCGACCGACATCGTCGTGCAATCGCACGTGATCAGCAACGGCGGCGATGACTCGATCGACTACCGGCTCACCAAGGGGCCGTCGGGCTGGAAGATCTACGACATCAACATGATGGGCGCGTGGCTGATCCAGGTGTATCAGACGCAGTTCGCCGACCAGATCGCCAAAGGCGGCATCGACGGGCTGATCAAATTCCTGACCGCGCATAATGCGCGCGGCGCGTAAGCGGGTCGGTCGACAGAAGTTTCAATCGGTAAAAGAAAAGCGCGGTGGTCTTGATTGGCCACCGCGCTTTTTTTCGAGTTGCTTGCGCTAACGATCAGGCGCAATAGAGGGGCGGCGCGCGGCCGCTCTCCTGTCGAACGCCTCAGTGCGCGGCCGTCGCGGTCTCCACCTTCTTGCCCTTGCCGGCGCGCGTGATTTCTTCGAGCTTGATCTCGACGTGACGCGAGAACACGTACTCGGCGGGACGCTGCTTGTCGAGCGGAATGTCCTGCGCGAATGCGCCCGTGGTTTTCGGGCCGCGCATGCTGACCTTCAGCGCCTTCAGCGGATGCGCAACCGTGTCCATCACGGCCGTCGCTTCGAAACCGCAGTGGACCATGCAGTCCGCGCACTTCTCGTAGTTGCCGGTGCCGTACTTGTCCCAGTCCGTGGTTTCCATCAGTTCCTTGAAGGTCTTCACGTAGCCTTCGCCGACCAGATAGCACGGTTTTTGCCAGCCGAACACGGTACGCGCCGGGTTGCCCCACGGCGTGCATTCGTAGGTCTGGTTGCCCGCGAGGAAGTCGAGGAACATCGCCGACTGGCTGAACGACCAGTTCTTGCCGTTGTTGCCGCGCTTGAAGATTTCGCGGAACAGCTGCTTGGTCTTGTCGCGGTTCAGGAAGTGCTGCTGATCCGGCGCGCGCTCATACGCATATCCGGGCGATACCGTGATGCCGTCGACGCCCATCGGGCCCAACGTGTCGAAGAACTTCGCCACGCGTTCCGGCTGCGCGTCGTTGAACAGCGTGCAGTTGATGTTCACGCGGAAGCCGCGGCGCTTCGCTTCGCGGATCGCGGCCACGGCCTTCTCGTACACGCCTTCCTGCGACACCGAGTGATCGTGCGCTTCCTTGTCGCCGTCAAGGTGAACCGACCACACGAAGTACGGATTCGGCTCGTAGTCGTCCATCTTCTTTTCCATCAGCAGCGCGTTCGTGCACAGGTACACGAACTTCTTGCGCGCCATGATGCCCTTGACGATCTGCGGCATTTCCTTGTGCAGCAGCGGCTCGCCACCCGCGATCGACACGACCGGCGCACCGCATTCGTCGACGGCCTGCAGGCATTCTTCCAGCGACAGACGCTGGTTCAGAATCGGATCCGGATAGTCGATCTTGCCGCAGCCATTGCAGGCGAGATTGCAGCGAAACAGCGGCTCCAGCATCAGGGCGAGCGGATAGCGTTTGTTGCCGGAGAGATGCTGGCGCATGATGTATGCGCCGACGCGGACTTTCTGTAGCAGCGGAATAGACAAGGCGTCCTCCTTAAACTTCGCGTGCAGCGAGTGGTTGCATCAGTTTCGATGGCAACTTGAATTCGACTGTTTCTTCACGGCCCGCCATCGTCGTGACATCGACGGGCCCCAATGCGCGTAGCGCATCGATTACGTTTTCGACCATTTCTTCGGGCGCCGACGCGCCGGCCGTGATGCCGACCGTGTGCACGTTGGCGAACCATTCCGGCTTCACTTCGGAGCCGTCGGCGACGAGGTAGCTCGCCACGCCGCTCTCGCTGCCGATTTCGCGCAGCCGGTTCGAGTTCGAGCTGTTGGTCGCGCCGACCACCAGCAGTACATCGACCTCTTTGCTCAATTCGCGCACCGCCGCCTGGCGGTTCTGCGTTGCATAGCAGATGTCGCGCGTGTCGGGACCGACCATGTCGGTAAAGCGGCGCAGCAGCGCGTCGATGATGCCGCGCGTGTCGTCGACCGACAACGTGGTTTGCGTCACGTAGGCGAGCGGCGCATCGACCGGCAACTCGAGTTTCGCGACTTCTGCCTCGCTCTGCACGAGCAGCACCGTGCCGGGGATCTGGCCGATCGTGCCTTCCACTTCGGGATGGCCGGCGTGGCCGATCAGGATCAGCGTGCGGCCGGCGGCCACGTACTGACGACCCTGTACGTGCACCTTGGTCACGAGCGGGCAGGTTGCGTCGAGCACGTCGAGGCCGCGCGCTTCGGCATCACGTTCGACGGTTTGCGCAACACCATGCGCGCTGAATATCGCGACGGCACCTTGCGGCACTTCATCGAGTTCCTCGACGAAACGCGCGCCCTTCTGGCGCAGATTGTCGACCACGTGACGGTTATGGACAATCTCGTGGCGGACATACACGGGCGCGCCGTGTTGCTGTAACGCACGATCGACGATTTCGATTGCGCGGACAACGCCCGCACAAAAGCCGCGGGGCTGAGCAAGGATGACTCGCATAAGTTGGCGAACTCCGACTAACGCGGGTTTCGAAGAAGTCGTGAAACTGACTTTATCGCCGCGCTCATCTTGATTAGTTGACGTCTTGAGCCCCGGCGACCGGCCGGTACAGCAAAACCAAACGCGCATTCTAACGCTATCGGGGCCACTTTGCTTTTTGCTGCGGCCCGTGTGTTGGCCGCTTGCCGCAGCCGCCGGGCCGTGCGGAGGACCGGGGCGGCGAGCGTTACAAAGATGTAAGGAGCCAGCGCGGGATTGCCTCGTAACGCGCCCGACCATGACCGCACACTGCACCGTCACGGCGGAACCCTTAAACTACCGATCCTTGCCGCGCGGACATCGCGCTGTATTACAGAATGGTTTCGAGGCTCGCTGGATGGACGTCGATCAGCACGAAAACTTTCCGATCGCGAGCGTGTTGCTGCCTAAGGCCCTACGCGCGCCTGTCGGTATTATCTATCAGGTCGTGCGCACTGCGGCCGATATCTCCGCCGAAGGCCAGTGGAGCGCCGCCGAGCGGCATGCCCGGCTGGCCGATTTCCGCGCCGGGCTCGACGCGATCGCGCAACGGCGCGCCGCACCCGTGCATGCGCTGTTGTTCGGCAAGCTCGCTGGCGTGATCGCGCAATACGAGCTGCCGCTCGAACCGTTCTACGATCTGCTCGACGGCTGCGCGCAGGACATCGATACGAATCGCTATGCGGATCGCGCCGCGCTTGTCGACTATTGCCGCCGCTCGGCGCATCCGGTCGGGCATCTGCTGCTGCATCTGGTCGGCGCGGCGACGCCGCACAATCTTGCCGACGCCGACGCGATCTGCACGGCGTCGCAACTGATCAGCTTCTGGCTCGACGTCGCCGCCGACTGGCAACGACAGCACGTGTACCTGCCGCAAGC
This sequence comes from Paraburkholderia sp. UCT2, assembly GCF_014397665.1. Lineage (NCBI taxonomy): Bacteria > Pseudomonadati > Pseudomonadota > Betaproteobacteria > Burkholderiales > Burkholderiaceae > Paraburkholderia > Paraburkholderia sp. UCT2. The sequence continues at coordinate 22,560 of NZ_VZQO01000020.1, read as the reverse complement.
CGATTTGCGCCGCTTCGGCGTGACCGAGGCGCAGATTGCCGATGGTGTCGTCGACGATGCGTGGCGCGCGCTGATGGCGTATGAAATCGCGTTCGTGCGCGCCACGCTGGTCCGCGGCGCACCGCTCGCGCTGCGCACGCCGGGGCGGCTCGGCATCGAGCTGTGCGGCGCGGTGCATGCAGGCTTTCGGTTTCTCGAGCGCATCGAGCGCGCGGATTACGATGTGTTCCGCGCGCGCCCGGTCCTCAATCTGTTCGACTGGTGCGTGGTGGCGGCGCGCACCCTGAAAATGCGACTATCCAGACGCGTCGGCATGGCGGCGCGCTCAATCGAGGGTAATGCTTAATGGCGGCGGTCCTGTTCGTGCTTTCGTGTGTTTCCCTGCTGATCTGGTGCGTACTGCTGTTCGCGCGCGGCGGCTTCTGGCGCGCGCGCCCCGCCGCGCCGCTGGCCATCGCGGCGCGCGACGCATGGCCGGCCGTCGCGGCCGTCGTACCGGCGCGCAATGAAGTCGACGTGATCGCCGAGGCGGTCACGTCGCTGCTCGAGCAGGACTATGCAGGCGCGTTCCAGGTGATCGTCGTCGACGATCACAGCACCGACGGCACCGCCGACGCCGCGCGTGCCGCAGCGCTGCGGCTGCAATGTCCGGAGCGCCTCACCGTGCTGAGCGCGAAGCCGTTGCCCCCAGGCTGGTCCGGCAAGGTGTGGGCGCAGTCGCAGGGCATCGAGGCGGTGCGCACGCTCGATCTGCCGGCCGAATTCCTGTTGCTGACCGATGCCGACATCGGCCACCCCGCCGAGGCGTTGACGCAGCTCGTCGCGCGCGCGGATGCCGAAAAGCGCGACCTCGTCTCGCTGATGGTCCGGCTGCGCTGCGATTCGTTCTGGGAAAAGGCGCTGATTCCGGCCTTCGTGTTCTTCTTCGCGAAGCTGTATCCGTTCGCGTGGGTCAACAATCCACGCAACCGCACCGCGGCCGCGGCGGGCGGCTGCATGCTGGTGCGCCGCGCGGCGCTCGAGGAAGCGGGCGGCATCGAGTCGATCCGCGCCGAGCTGATCGACGATTGCAGTCTTGCCGCGCGCATCAAGCATCGTGGCACCGGCCGCCATCCGATCCGGCTCGATGTGGCGGCGAAGAGCGTGTCGCTGCGTCCCTACGATAGCTGGCGCGACATCTGGAACATGATCGCGCGCACCGCGTTCACGCAGCTGCGCTACTCGTCGCTACTGCTCGCGGGCACGCTCGTCGGCATGGCGATCATCTATCTGTTGCCGCCGGTCGCGGCGTTGATCCTCGGGCCACTCGGCTGGCCGGCCTGGATCGCGTGGGCGGCAATGTGCTGCGCCTATGCGCCGATGCTCGTCTACTACCGGCGCTCACCGCTGTGGGCGCCGTTTCTGCCGCTCGTGGCGCTGTTCTATGTCGGCGCAACGTTCGCATCGGCGGTGCGCTACTGGCGTGGCAAGGGTGGGCAGTGGAAGGCGCGCGTGCAGGCGCCGGTGCAGGAGCGCTGAAGTCTGGCGATGGCCGATGCGCTCGTCGGATGCAGACGGCAGGCGTAAAAAAAGCGGCTCCAGGCCGCTTTTTCTACGTAGCGCGTTTCATCACGCGTTCGTCAGCATCATGTACATCTGGATCACGATGTCCGGCGAGAACGTGAACGGTACCCAGCCATGGCCGGTGTGGCGCATCACCAGCAAGCGGTCGCCGTTCGACTGCTTCTGCACGGCCATCATCGGATTCTTCGTCGAGACGAATTGCCAGCCCGGCGGGATGCCTTGCGGCTGCTCCGGCGTCATCGAGGCCCGTGCGTTCGACAGTTCCTCGATCAGCCGGCTGATCTGATCCGGGCGTAGCGCGACGGTCTGGTCGCCGATCGTCATCGTGATTTCGTCGCGCGCGGGGCGGTTGATTTCGAGCGTCGGTTGGAACTGCGGGGCGGCCGGCGTATCGATCGCTTCGGCGTGCGTTTCTGCGTTTGCTTCTGCGTTTGCTTCGGTGCTCGCGGGCTGTTCCGCTGCTGCTTGCGCCGCCGCTTCGTGCGCGGCATGCTCCACCGCTTCGTGCGCGGCATGCTCCACCCCTTCGTGCGCGGCATGCTCCACCGCTGCGGGCGATGCCGCAGCGTCAGCGCTTGTCTCGGGAGTGTTCTCGGCCTGCGTGGCCACGACAGCCTGAATGAGCTGATCGACGCCCATTTCCAGCGCGCCGAGCTGTTCGTGAAGATTCATGCGAGGTTTCTCAGGTAGGACCCGCGATTTTACCTGCTGCGCGCAGGCTTGCACCCGTCGCCGGCGCGGGACTTGTAACAAAATGCTTACGGCCGCTGTTCAGCCCTTCACTTATCCCTTGATCACCGCTTCAGATACCCCGCCTGCCGGAACCATTCGAGCGCATCGGCGAGCCCCTCGCGATAAGGCCGCGCCCGGTACCTCAGCTCGCGTTCCGCCTTCGCCGACGTGAAATACATCTTGTTCTTCGACATCTTCAGCCCGTCGACGGTGACGAAAGGTTCGCGCTTCGTGAACTTGGCGACCGCTTCCGCGCCCATCGCGAGCGGATACAACGGCCAGCGCGGCAGGCTCAGTGTCGGTGCCTTGCGGCCGGTCAACGCCGCGATATCGGCGAGCATCTGCTGCAACGGCAGATTTTCGCCGCCCAGAATATAGCGCTCGCCGATCTTGCCGCGTTCGAGCGCAAGGAAATGACCGGCGGCGACGTCGTCGACGTGCACGAGGTTCAGCCCCGTATCGACGAATGCGGGAATCTTGCCGAGCGCTGCCTCCAGAATGATGCGCCCGGTGGGCGTCGGTTTCACGTCGCGCGGGCCGATCGGCGTCGATGGATTGACGATCACCGCGGGCAGACCGTCCTCGGCGATCATGCGCTCGACCGCGCGCTCGGCGAGCACCTTGCTGCGCTTGTAGACGCCGATCGCCTGGTCGGCGCGAAGCGGCGAGGTTTCGTCGGCGGACTGGCCGGAGCTCGTCACCTTCAGCGTGGCGACGCTGCTCGTATATACGATGCGTTCCACACCTTCCTTCAACGCCGCGCGCATCGTCGCCTCGGTGCCTTCGAGATTCGCGCGCTCGATCTCGCCGGGGTCCGGCGCCCACAGCCGATAATCGGCGGCCACGTGCAGCAGATAGCGCACGCCGCGCAGCGCGTTGCGCATCGATGCTTCGTCGCGCATGTCGCCGACGACGATTTCCGCGTCGAGCGATTCGACGTTCTTGCGCGGACTCGTCGCGCGCACCAGCACGCGTACGCGAAAGCCCTTGCTCTGCGCGATGCGCGCCACCGACGAGCCGACGAAGCCGGACGCGCCGGTCACGAGCACGAGATCGCGATGCTGTTCGGTCATTCTGTTTCCATTTCCTGCGTGACGGTCGACGGATTGTACGTGGCGCGCGCAAAGGATGGGCGTTGCCGAGCGCGCTCGCCGCGACGCGACTAGAATGCCGGCTTGAAAGACTGTCAGGCATTAAAAGGAGGTAGCGGCATGGCCCCGGATCTGGATGAGCGGATCGAAACGTATTACGCGCGGGTGCGCGGCACCGTGCAGGGCGTTGGCTTTCGCCTTGCGACGGTGCGCCAGGCGCACGCGCTCGGCATCAAGGGATGGGTCGCGAATCTCGACGACGGTTCGGTCGAGGCGATGTTGCAGGGACCGGCCAATCAGATCGACCGGATGTTGTCGTGGCTGCGTCACGGACCGCCGGCGGCGCGCGTGACCGAAGTGAGCGGCGAGGAGCGCGCGACGGACAGGCGTTACGAGCGCTTCGAGCAGCATTGAGCTCGAGCTGCGCGAGTTAGAAAAGCGGCGCGCCGTCCAGAGGAGGGCGCGCCGCTTTTTCGTTTATGCCTTTATCGGCCGTTATTTGCCGCGTGGTCAGCGCTTACCGGGCCACCAGCAAACTCTCCGCGAATCCCCACTCGTCCTCGATCCATTGATGGCTGCACACGAAGCCGGCGCCATCGACGATCGCGGGCAATTCTTCCGCGCGATACTTGTGGCTGCTTTCGGTCCAGATCGTCTCACCTTCCGTCAGCGACACCGTCAGCTTTGCGGCGCGCACGTGAGCGGTGATATCGCGCTTCGCGCGCAGATGCATCTCGATGCTGCGCGCGTCCGGATTGAAGCGCGCGACGTGCTCGAACTCATCGAGCGGAAAGTCGCCGTCGAGTTCGCGGTTGATGCGCGCGAGCAGGTTCAGATTGAACGACGCGGTCACGCCGATCGCGTCGTCGTAGGCTGCGACCAGCACCGGCGTCGGTTTGATCAGATCGGTGCCGAGCAGCAGCGCGTCGCCGGGCGCGAGCATGTTGCGGATCTCGCGCAGAAAACGCGTTGCCGCGAGCCTGCCGAAGTTGCCGATCGTGCTGCCGAGGAACAGCACGAGCAAGCGGTCGCCGGGCGCGCGCTGCCGGCTCACTTCGGCGAGACCGGCCAGATAGTCGCGCTCATAACCGACGATCGAAATCCGCTCGATGTCACCGAGTTCGCGCCGGCACAACTGCAAAGCACTGCGCGAAATTTCAATCGGGCAGTAGGAAGTAGGGCGTTTTTTACACAGCGCCTCGAGAATGCGCCGCGTTTTACGGCCGCTGCCGCTGCCGAGTTCGGCGACCGTGACGTCATGCGGCAAATGCTCGACGATGTCGGCCGCGTGCTTCGCGAGCAGACGTTCTTCGGCGCGCGTGACGCCATATTCGGGTAATACGGTAATCACTTCAAAAAGTGCGGAACCGACCTCGTCGTACAGATACTTCGACGGCAGCTCTTTTTGCGGCGTATGGGTGAGGCCGGCGTACACGTCGGCGGCGAAGGCGCGACGCAGTTCGGAAGGCGAGTTGCTGAGCGATAGGGCTGGCTGGGTCATGCTGGCTCCAGTAGTCACATTCGATGAGCGGGATTGCTGCCGGGCGGTGGCATGCGCGATGAAACACAGTTGAGGCATGCCGTGGGCGAGATGCGCGGGCGGTGATTCGTGGCGGCCTGACAGACTGCGCTCGAGGCTGCATTCGCCGACCCGGCTCGTGGGTGCTGCTCGTTGCGTGCCGCTGTGGACGTCGTTGTCGCGAGTGGTGCGGCCACAGCGTGCAAAACTTGGGTAGCAAGATTCGCGCGAGGCGAGGACGAACCGGAAATGGTTTCGCCGGCCGCGGCGCACAGAGTTATGTTTTAGTGCATCGACACGCGACGCGCACGACTAATTGCAGCCGACTGACGAAAAAGCGCAAGCCCGTTGGCGAATAACCCGTCTAGAATGCCCGTTTTCCTACGGTTTTGCACCGCCGCTTCAGAACAACAACGCAGCGTCTGCCGCTTTGCCCGCGTGGCCGCCTGCTCACGAGACATCATATTCATGACGACAACGAACGCCGCGAGCCCGCGTCGCGCGCCGCAAGCCCACGCGTCACACCGATCCCCGACCGCGCAATGAATCACAACGACTTCAGGCGCGGGATCGCATTGTCGGTCGGCGCGTCGGCGATGTTCGCATTATTGTCCGCTTACGCGACGCTGCTCAAACCGCTGTCGGGCCTCGACATCTTCGCGTGGCGCATCGTGTGGACCGTGCCCGGCGCGCTGCTGCTCGTCGCGGTGCGCAAGCGCCTGCCGATTCTGCGCGCGCTCGTTGTCCAAATGATGACGCAGCCGAAGCTCGGTGCCGCGATGGCCGTGGCTGCGGGCCTGCTCGGCGTACAGCTGTGGCTGTTTCTGTGGGCGCCGCTGCATGGGCGCATGCTCGAAGTGTCGCTCGGCTATTTCCTGCTGCCGCTCGCGATGGTGCTGGTCGGGCGCTTCCACTATCACGAGCGGCTCGACACGTTGCAGTGGCTCGCGGTCGCGTGCGCGGCGGTTGGCGTCGCTCACGAACTGTGGGTGACGGGTGCGTTCTCGTGGCCGACGCTCGTCGTCGCGCTCGGTTATCCGCCTTATTTCGTGCTGCGTCGTCAGATCAGTCAGGATTCGCTCGCGATGTTCACCGTCGAAATGGCGTTGCTGCTGCCGGTGGCCGTCGTGTGCATTCTCAGCGGCGGCTCGCTGCAAGCAATCGCCGGACGCGCCGAAATGTGGTGTCTGCTATTGCCGGGCCTCGGTGCGTTGAGCACGCTCGCGCTCGCTTCGTATCTGAAGGCGAGCCGACTGCTGCCGGTCGCGTTGTTCGGCATTCTCGGCTACGTCGAGCCGGTGCTGCTCGTGTTCGTGTCGATCACGCTGCTGCGCGAAACGCTGAGCGTCGCGCAACTCGCGACCTATGTGCCGATCTGGATCGCCGTCGCGCTGACCGCGCTGCACAGCGTGCGCTTCGTTCGGTTCGCGTCGAACTGAACTACGGCGCTCGCTCAGCGATGCGCGTCGGGCCTACCTCAGCCTCGATCGCATCGCGCAGTTCGGGGCGCCAGCCGACACCGAACAGCGCTTCGGCGAGCACGAATAGCGGGCCGATCAACAGGCCGGTCACGTCGTCGACGAATGCCGGCTTGCGATGTTCGTAGGCCACGTGGCCGACGAACTGGAACACCCAGCCGACCACGAACAGCCCAATGCCGGTCGCGAGCCACACGAGCGTCGTTTGCGCGGCGATCCACTCGCCGAACGCGACGCAGAGCGCCGAGACGCAGGCCATCAGCACGCCGAGCGGCACGTCGAGCGCGAGGTAGAAGACGGTCGCCGCCACGAACAGCAGCCACGCCGGCGACAACGTGACCGGGAACATCCCGGCGCCAAACGACGGGCGGCTCAGCAACACCGCGAGCGCGAGCACGATCATCGGAATGCCGACGAAGTGCGTGGCGATATTGCGCCGGTCGCGATGGTAGGCCGCGTATTGCGTCAGTTGCTGCGTCAGCGTTCTCATCAGGGCCACTCCTGTGTCAAAGTCAGCATAATCGCGGGCAGCGGATTTTGAAACCATCGGGTAGCCGACAATCAGCAACGACCGTCCACGGATACCGTCCATGACAGAGCGTTTTTCATCGAAGGAGCTTGCCGGGCTGCTCGAGCGCACGCCGGCTTACGGGCATGCGTTCGGTCTGCTGCTCGCGCACAAGCTGCGTCTGGCGTTCGAGGCGATCGAGGAAGCCGCGCTATTGCCGGCCGCACCGCATGTCGCGCGGCGCCTGTTGCTGATGGCGGGCGGCTATGGCGAACCCGGCGCATCGCGCAACGTGCTGAAGGTCCCGCAGGAAGACCTGGCGATGATGCTCGCGTTGTCGCGGCAGACGATCAATCAGGTGCTCAAGCACTTCGAGACGCAGGGCGCGTTGAAGCTGCGCTATGCGGAGATCGAAATCGTCGATGCCGACAAGCTGCGTGAACAGTCTCTCGTCGAGCGCATTTAACGCGCGCTCGGGTGGCTGGCCCGACGTTTCAATGGACCGATCGTCGCGGCGGGCAACGTGGTGAGCAGCATGTGCAACGTGAAGTGGAGATCTTCGCGCGCGATGTCGAGTTGCACGCGGTCTTCTTCGCGCACGGTTTCCGTGTTGATTACATAGACGCCGAGCGGCGAATGAAGCAGTGCGCGCAAGTGAGGGTGCGGCAGCGTCACGAGTAGAGCCGCGCGCGCCGACGGAAACGGAATGACGTTGCTGTGTTGAACCTGCTTGCTGGCAGGTTGCGGCGAGAGCTTGTCGAGCGATTGGGTAAAAGCCATGTGATGCGGCGTTGGTGCGACGCGATGGTGAATTGGAACAATTCGAGAGTAGTCGTCCGCGAGTAAAGACGGTGCAAAAATTCGCGCGTTTGTCGGCAAAAAGATACGACGGGGAATGACACGCGGCATAAAAAAAGGCGAGTCATAAGACTCGCCCTCCCTGAACGGCACAGTCCGGCTTCGATCAACTTCTATTTGAACAGCACCTGCATGGCCGGTCAGAGCCGAAACCGATCACGTGTTATTGCGTTTTGGTCGTGTCGGCTTGTGCGCCGTCGGCTTTCGCCGGGGCAGTGCTGGCCTCTCTCGCACTCTCCGTTTTAGTCTTCGCGGCACTCGTTTCCACGGTGTGTTTGCCCGTGGATTTGTGGGCCTTCTTCATATGGGTGGAAGTCTTTTTCACGTGCTTTTGCGTAGCGGCTTCGGCAGGCGCTTTCGTTGCGGTCGCGCCGGCTTGTACCGCGGTGCTTGCCTTCAGATTCGCCTGGCCGGTGGCTGGCAACTGCGTGGTTTGCGCGGGTTGTGCGGCAGACGGTGCGGCCGTTTGAGCAAAGGCGGTCGACACGAGCAGTGCGGAAGCAACAGCGGCGAACAGCGTCTTCATGATGTGACTCCAGGTTGAATCGGTGGATTCGTTTGTCGCGGCTGAATCATTTCAGCGCTGCCGGTTTAACGTAGGGCGGAATACAGGAGTTGACGCTGCGCTGGTGACAAAACGTAAGTAGTGCGTCAGCGCGGATACATGTTGCGACTCACAAAGCGAATCCCCGGAAAGACGCCACGCTCAATGAAGACGCGACCGCGGTCTTGCCGAGCAATTGCGCTAAAGCCTCCGGCGAGACCGCTGGGCTAAACAGGAAACCCTGGGCCACCGTGCATCCGTGACGGACCAGAAACTCGCGCTGGACATCGAGCTCGACCCCTTCAGCGACGACATCGAAGCTCAGCGTTTCAGCAATCGCGATGATGGCAAGCGACAGAGCTTCGAGTTCCTTGTCTCTGCCGATTTCGCAAACGAAGGCGCGATCGATCTTGATGCGGTCGACGCTAAAGCGTTTCAGATAGCTGAGGCTCGAATAACCGGTGCCGAAGTCGTCGATAGCGATGGACACACCGAGTTCGCGCAGTTCGCGAAACGCCCGTTGCGCTTCTTCAGCGTTGCGCATCAACGTGCCCTCGGTGACTTCGAGCTCCAGCAGTTCGGCGGGCCAATGGGCATCGTCGAGTGCCGAGCGCACTACGCCTGGAAGGTCTGCCCGTTCGAGTTGAAGTGGCGAAACATTGACCGATATGCGCACGGGCGGAAGCCCCGAGCGTACCCATGCGCTCGCCTGCAGACACGCCTGCCGCAATACCCACGTGCCGATGCTCTGGATCAGACCGGTTTCTTCGGCAAGCGGGATGAAGACGGCCGGCGAGACTTCACCGAGTTCGTCGTCGTGCCACCGCAAAAGTGCCTCGGCACCGACGATGCATCCGGTCTTCATGTCGATTTGCGGCTGATACGCCAGATACAACTCATTGGCTTTCGCCGCGCGCCGCAGTCGCGTCGTGAGCCGCAACTTCTCGGCGGCCGCCCGGCTCAGCTCCGGTTCGTAGAATTGATAGCCGTTTCTCCCGCGCGATTTCGCCACGTACAACGCGGCATCGGCATTTCGCGTGAGCAGTTCCGGCTGGGCGCCGTCTTGTGGAAAAGTACTGACGCCGATGCTTGCTTCGAGATAAAGCTCGTGCTCGCCGATGCGATACGGCTCGCTCATCTCGTGAATCAGCGTGTCCAGCATTTCGGTGAGTTCCTTCGCGTCGGCCCGTTCCGCGACGATGACGAATTCATCGCCCCCGTAACGCGCGACGAAATCCGTCGCGCGCAGCAGACGCTGAAGCCTTCGCGCCACGGCCTGTAGCAGCAAATCGCCAATGCGGTGTCCGAGCGAATCGTTGACGTCCTTGAAACGATCGAGATCGAGGAATAGGACGGAAACGTTCTGACCTGTCGCTGCCGCGCGGACGAGCGACTCTGAAAGATGTTCGCCGAGCAGCACCCGGTTCGGCAGATCGGTCAGGGCGTCATACCTGGCTTGATGCTCGAGTCTTGTGAGCGAACGACGAAGACGCGCTCCAATGCGCCCGTTCCAGTGAATCAGCGAAAGCAGCAACAAGGCCGAAGCGACGCCGCAGCTCAACAGCATGCGCGTAAACCACTTCCCATCCAACGAGGATTTGCTGACGACTAAAGCGACCTTGGCGTCGGCCGCGAGTCGTACGTCGACGACCCGCTCGAGAACGCTATAGAAATAGGCATCGATTTCTTCGAGTCTGGGGTCGCCCACTGCCACACTGCCGGGATGTTCCGCGATCTTGCGCGCAAGACCAAAGCTCAGCTCGCTAAGTCTGCCGATCATGTCGTCCAGATCCGACAGCCTCGATATGCATTCCTGATTCTCGCTGCAGCTCTCGCGCGCATCGCGCGTCAACGCGAGCAGTTCCAGCATCGGAAAGCTATAAGCGGCGCGGTTGTAAAGCGGCACCGTTGCGATCGAGGTGTAGAGCGTCGCATGCTCATCGAGCATGACTTGCTGAACCCGGTCGAGGTCGTGGCGCAGCCGCCCGGAAGCCTGGATCGTCCGAAGCGAACTGTCCTGCTCGCTGCTCTGGCGGATTGCGAGGAAGGTACTCGTCGCAATGACAGCGAGAATGGCAAGTACGGCTATGACAGTACCGGCTTTGCGCGTTGCTTCCTGTCCCAAGGCCCTTCCCTTTCCGTCAACCCGGCGCGGGCGAACACCGACCCGCCCGGATAGTGAATGTTTAGGTGGCTGCATGACTTGCCTTAGGGCGCTCCGGATCTGCCTGTAACGGCGCGCGATGGGCCTGCTTATCCGCCTATCGATCGGCAAACTCCACGCGGTTGCGCCCGCTTCGCTTGGCGCGGTACAGAGCCGCATCGGCGAGGCCATATGCGGTGTCGAAACAGGTTCCGACCTCGTTGATGCTGACGCCAAAGCTGGCCGTGATGCGGCGCTCGACGGGTGGAACGACCAGCGAGTCACCGATGGCTTCTCGCATGCGCTCGGCAAGAATGGCACCGCTGGCCGGTTCATGACCGGGCAGCAGGACGGTGAACTCCTCACCGCCCACTCGCCCGATGAAGCCTTGTTCTCCGACGATTCTGCGCAGACAATCGACGACCCCCGAAATGACCGCGTCGCCGGTGGGGTGGCCGTAGTCGTCGTTGATCCGCTTGAATTCGTCGATGTCGAGGATGATCATCACCGCGCTGCTGATGCGCAAGACCTTGGTGGTCCGTTCGATCACGGCACTGCGGTTCAGTACGCCCGTCAACGCGTCGTGCGATGCACGATACGCCAACTGCTGGGCCAGCGCCTGCATCTCGCGTTCGGCCCGGTCGCTGCGGCCGATCAGGCGCCGTGTCTCGCGCATCAGGCGCTGGAAGTGCTCGATCAGTTCGCCCAACGACTGGCGATACTCCGCGGGGTCCGCATCGATGATCGAATGCATGGCCCGAGCCTTTGCCAGCGCGGTGCTTTCGTTCTGGAACAGATCGGGTGCGCCACCCGAGGACACGTCAAGGGAAGAGGTCGAACGCACTTTACTTTCCCTGCTGCGCAATGGGACGATCGGTGAACTCGATCGCGCGGAAATCGGCTTTCAGTTCTTCGCCGAATTCGGCAATGGTCTCGTCTTCCTCGTCGCGATACCAGTTCATCGACACGCGGCTTCCCGATTCCGCCGCCTGATCGAGCGCGTCGAAGATGCTGAACAGCATTTTGGTACTCGAGCTATTGAAGTACGTCAGCGCGACGTCGATGGTGATCTCGGCCCCGGCGTTCGCGGCGAGGTATTTGCGCATCTGCTCGATGATCGGCGCGTAAAAGGCGGCTGCGTTTTCGGGGTAGGACTCTCCCCTGATCGACAACGCGTGCTGGTCGAAGCGAAAATCGACTTCGGGCGACGTCGTCGTCGCGGGGATGTGTAGGTTTTCCATTGTTCGTGTGCCTTCCTGCTCAGATGATGGCCATGAGGCAAAACAGCGTGGTGCCCGGTTCGTCGGCACGCGGATGAAAAGCGAATTCAAGCGGCGCGCTCGCATCGCGCGCCATCGTCAGGAAGCCGAGCCCGGCGCCCTTGCTGTCTTTCGGAGCATCGGTGCGCAATGAAACCTTGTACGCTTGCTTGATTTCTTCGAGTGACATGTTGCGCAGAGGCTCCAACCTGCTTCGCAGGTCTTCGACTTCGGCGGTCGCGATGGGATTGACGCACAACATTACGTGATGTTCGCCGTGCCTGGAGATGCACACCGCGCCCTCGCGTATCTCGCCTGCCCGTTCGCCACCGGGCTCCAGCGCGTTCGATGAGTAATGAACGATGTTCTGTGCCAGCTCGATAAAGGACGAGAAGAGTTTGCGGCGAGTAGGACCGCTGACGCCGGCGACTTCGAGCTGCAGTTTCACGACTTCGCCCATCGACGCGACGATGTTATGGGAGAAGTAGCCCTTGTGATAGAAGAGCACGTTGCGCCGCTGCGCGAGTTCGAAAAAGGCGCTGTCTTGTTCTAGTAGTTGGGACATTCTGGGAATTCGCTAAATGCGGGCACAGAAAAGCGTGACGTCGTCACGGCGCGGTTGCTTGCCTTGCCACTCCGCGAGCGCGAGCCGGACGCGCTCGCAAATCGTCGCCGGAGTTTCGGCGCGGTTTTCGAGTATCAGGTCGAGCGCACGGCGCCGGCCGAAAGAAATGTTGCGCGGGCCGCCGATCTGATCGGCGAGGCCGTCGGTATAGATGAACAGCAGGCTGCCCGCCGTGATCGGAATCGAGCGCAAGCTCCACGCATAGTCGGCGCGACTGTCCACATAACCGACACCCATGCGGTCGGCGCCGATCGTTTCGAACTCCGCGGCATCGGGCGACAGGATGTGCAGAGCGATCCTCGCGCCGGCAAAATGCAGCACGCTCTCCGTGGCGTCGAACCAGAAGAGTGCGGTATCCAGACCGTCGTTGGATTGGGTTCCTTCGTCGGCACTGTTCACTTGCCCAAGCAAGCCCTTGACGTTTTGATTGACGGCCGCCAGTAGCGCGGCGGGGTCGCGCGGACCGATCTGTTCGAGCGCCTTCGACAGTGACGCCGAAGCAAGCAAGGTCATGAAGGCGCCCGGTACGCCATGTCCGGTGCAATCGGCAACAGCGCCAAACCAGCCGTTCGGAAAGGCCGCGAAATGATAGAAGTCGCCGCCGACGACGTCGCGAGGTTCCCAGACCATCGCCGCGTCGCGCAGCTTCATCGACAGGGTCTCGCTGGAAGCACGCAACATGGCGCGCTGTATCACGCTGGCGTACTCGATACTCTGCATGATCTGGCGGTTCTTCTCCGCCTGCATTTCCGCGACCGCACTGATAAGCTGCAGACCACTGCCGAGACCCGAGAAGAGTCCGTCACGTGTCACGATGAATCCATCGACCAGCGCTTTTTCTCCGGCCTCGACGGTCCTGAACGTCAGCGCTTCGATGCTCACGTCGGCGTCGACGATGAGCGGTTCCTTGTCCATGAACGCGATGCAACTCTTCTTGTCGTAAAGCTCTCGATGGAACGGCTTGCTCATTTGCGACATGAAGATATCGCGGTTGATCAGGCCGATGGGACGGTGGTCGTCGATGACAGCGAGACTCTGCATGTCGCGGCGCACCGAGAAGATCTCCATGACCACGGAGTTGGGATCTTCAACGTCTACGGATGGAACTTCCTGGCACAAGTCGCCGGCAGTGCGCGGATTACCCTGTGCGGAAGAACGGCGAAATCTCGAGAACGCAGCATGCATGGCGACGCCAGTCGATGTGTGAAGAAACCTCGCACGCTAAGGTTTCTCTATGTACATTATGTGACAGAGGGGAGGCGATCCGCTCTATTGGCGCGAGATTAGAAAACTAGCGGTCACGCAAAGGTTTGCGTGACCGACATCAGTAAAACTTACGATCTGCGAGGTTGCGCAAATGCAACGCCGCCGAATCCGTTATTGAAACGGGTTCTGCACGATACCCGGTTTAGCATCCGGCTCGTCCTGCACCTTTGCCGGTAAATCCTTCTGCGCCTGCAGGCTCGCGACGATCGCATCGAGCGCTTCCTTCAACGCGAGCGCCGCCTTCAGTCCGCGTTGATCGCGCGTCAATTCGAGCGTGCCGTTCAGCACGACACGCGTCGTGCCATTGCTGAGCGTGAGCGCATCGCCTTGAATGTTGAGCACGTCGTCATCGTTCGAATAGGGCTTAAACACCTTTCAGTCCTCCTGGCCGCTGGTCCTTGAGGTTGTCCGGAATGCCCGGAAAGCGGATGCCCGACATCGCTTCGAGTTCGTGAATCGTGCGGATGTCGTAGCGGTTGGTCGCTACATTATCAACCACGACTGCGAAGGCCAGTTGACGCGACGGCACGTAGACGACCTTGTACAACTGGGTGGGCACGAACACGCGCGTCGGGCCGATCGTCTGCAATTGCTGGCCGGTGAACAGCGGTCCGGTGACGACGTACGTGTCGTCGTAGGCGAGTGCGATCTTGCGCACGGCGGTTTCGATGCGTGCCCACAATCGTTGGTTATTCTGACGATTTTGCGGCACGATGTTCGCGAGCGAGAACGATTGCGCCATCGCCTCGTCGTTCCACCGATTACCCGCCGGACTCATATGACCGCGATCGAAGCCGCTGCGTTTGTAGTCGGCGAGTGTCGCGCCTTCGCCTTCGGGCAGACGCGCGTCTTCGAAGAACTTGTTGGTGCGCACCATGTCCTTCGCTTCTTCGATGTGCTCACGCGTCAGATGCTCGGCAGACCACAGCGGACCGTGCGTGATACCCGAATGCAGCACCGCGAAATCGCTATAACAAAGCAGGCGCGTTTTCGGCGCCATCTTCTGATTGGTGAGGACGGGCCATTGCGCATTCGGCGTGAATCCGGTGCAGGAAGGCGCCGCGCTCGCATGAGCGGCGACGGCGAGTAACAGACAGGCAAGCCACTTCTTCATGTGTCGGTGGTTCGATGAACGGGGACGCAAGTATAGCGTCGTGGCCCGCATCGAGCGACTGCACAATGCGAATCGAAGGAAGGGAATTGGAAACGGCAGAGGCGGCGTGCGCCGGACAAAAAAGTGGGCCGCCTTGCAGCGACCCGAATGCGTGGACTTCCGAATCTACGCACGCAATCTTAAGAATGTCTTAAGGCTTTGCGATATCGCGGCACGTTATGTTCGATTGCGCACGAACAGATTTACGCGTACGAACAGTGCTGGCGTAGTGAGCCGGAAGTTTCGACCGGAAAAGAGAAGCGCGACGAATCGCGCCAGAACTTAATTACCGAACACGCTGTTTTCAGCGCGCACTTTTTGACGATCCACCGCCTGCAAACGCCAGAAGCCGCTAGTCGCCTTGCGTGTTTGCAGCGCGGTCCATGCAGCGGCGCCTTGCGCGGCGCTCACTCGCTCCTTGCGATCGACGTGCAGACCGCGCAACGTACAAAGCGGCGCGTCGGCGCTCGGTGCGCACAGCGTGGTCACGCCGTTTTCGTCGCGCAGTTCGCCCCACGGGGGCAGGTCGATCCCTTGATGCGCTTCTCTCGACCACCGATGTTCATCGGTATCGAGCCAGAGCACAGCGTAATCATGGCTTACGGTGGGATCGGAACCGTTAATCAGGATGGTCAGCCGCATATCAGTTCCGTTCATAAATTGCGAAGCGCTTTATCAGTCTAGGCGGCGCGGCGCTTTATGCAAGACAAAGGCATGACGTGCGAATGGAAAATCAAGTCGCCAAAAGGTGTGGCGAGGTACGGTGAATCCTTACTGCGCCGCGGCGTACGCGATGTGCATGCAGTAACGACCCCATGCAGACCGCGAGCCGCGACAAATCAACGCAGCCGAGAGGCGCTCAAGCGAGATCGAGCGAAGCGGTCAGATCGCCGAGCGGCGCGAGTCCGTTGCTTGCGAATGCCATGTCGCGCGCGACCACGCCATCGAGTGGCGCGAGTCCATGCACACGGTTAATGAAACGCAGAATCGAGTTCGTGTCGTACACCGTGTGATCGACATAAGCCGTCTTCGCCAGCGGCGAGATCACGAGCGCGGGAACGCGCGAACCCGGACCCCAGCGATCGCCGATCGGCGGCGCGACGTGGTCCCACCAACCGCCGTTCTCGTCGACGGTGACGATCACGACGGTGTTCTGCCATTGCGGGCCGCGCTGGATGTGCTCGATCAGCGTTGCGATGTGACGGTCGCCCGAGGCGACGTCCGCATAGCCCGCGTGCATGTTCAGGTCGCCCTGCGGTTTATAGAACGTCACGGTCGGCAAACGTCCCGCGTCGATGTCGGCAATCAGGCGATTGGTCGACGCGTCGTTACCCATGCCGCCGTCGCGCAGATAGCGGCGGCGCGCGGCGGTGCCCGGCGCGTAATTGGCGAAGTAGTTAAACGGCTGATGGTGGTACTGGAAGTCGGGCATCGACCCCGTATCGCGATGATCGAGCGCGAATTGCCACGCGCCGCTGTACCACGCCCAGTCGATGCCCTTGCCGGTCAGCCGGTCGCCGATCGTCGCGTAATTCTGCGGCGGCATCACCCGCGGGTTCGACGGATCCGCGAAAGCCGGGTCGCCGCCTTCGGCCGGACGCACACTGCTCGGCTGATACGGCGGCGCCATCGTGTTGACTGCGTAGCCGTCGGCGGTGAAAGCGCCGTCATTGACGAACTTCGGCGGACCGTCGAGCGCCGACGCAGGCGAATTGGGCGCGAGCTTCAAACGGGTGCCGGTCGGATCGTCGCCTTCCACGACCGACACCATCTTCTTCGCCGGACTGTTGTGAATGTCCGGATAGTAGGGCGCCTGCGCCGAGATCAGGAAGATATGGTTCAGCCACGAGCCGCCGAAGGCGGCCATGAAGAAGTTGTCGCACAGCGTGTACTGCTGCGCGAGATTCCACAGACGCAGCGTGTCGGCGGAATTGCGGTAGTGCCCCATCACAAGGCCGCCGGAATCGCCCCACGCGGCGAACTGGTTGTTGCGCCCCGCGTTGATCTGCATCTGGTTCTGATAGAAGCGATGGATGAGGTCGCGCGTGATCACGCCGGTCGGCAGCGGCGCGCCGTGCGCATCGACGATGCGGAACGGCCGGTTGCGCAGATGATCGAGATCCTTTTCGCCGATCATGTAGCGCTTGCCGTCCACTTCCTGCGCCTGCGGCACGAGCCCGCCCCAGATCGCCGGCAGCCGCGGCAGCGGCGTCTTGCCATCGCGGTCGAGTTGGACGTATTGCTCGGCGGTGACCGCGTCGAGCGGATGCTGGACGCCCGGGTAGTTGCCGTACAGGTTCGCGAAGCTGCGATTCTCGGCGTAGATCACCACGATGTTCTTCACCTGATCGTGCAGCGCAGCGTCGAGCCGCAAGTCGGCGGCGCTGCGCGGCGGCCCGTTGCCCGCGAGTCCCTCGCCTGTTTTGCAGCCGGTCAGCGCAAGGCCGAGGCCGACCGCCGCGAGACCGGTCAGTACGCGCCGGCGTTCGGGATCGTCGGGGGCGTCGTTGGTGTTATCGATTGAATCGGGGTTGTCCAGTTTCGGCGGCAGGTGAGGATCGTGGTCGGTCATCGGTGAGTTCCGAAGGAGACGTGACGGTCGCATCGGCGCCGCTCGAAGCGGCGCGCGCGACACCGGTTACGGGTCCGCCGAGCGCGGCAGGCCTCGCGGCTTTACGGCAGCCGACGCTTGACGCGCCAACTGTGATGCGTGGCATCGACGGCCAATAGTAGCCAGTGCCGTGCGTCGATCGGATGACGTTTTTGCGTCGCATAACGGTCGACGGTCAATTCGAGTTCGTCATGTGCGCGGCGATGGCAGGTGGCGTGCGCACCGGAACCGTCCGCGAATTCGACGCGCGCCTCGGCGACGTTTGACGCGCAGGCCGGCTCGGGAAGATTCGCGATGCGCACCGCGCAGCCCGGATAAAGATGCGAGTCGGCAACCTGAATCTGGACCGCGTTGGACATGACGTGGCCTCCTACGCTTGGGCGGCGCGAGCGAGCGGCTGGAATACACCGCGCCGCGGACCGGATCAAAGCATAGCACCGCGCATGGCCGATTCGCCGCATGCTTCGCGCTATCAACCTGAATTGAACCCGATGAACCGCATAGAGACGGCAGCCAAGATGGCAAAAGAAGAGCAGACAGGAGTGGGACGCGGGCAGGCCAAACCGCGTGCGGCAGTGTATGAACGGTGCGCGCGAGAGCGCGGCGCTTGGCTATGCGGTCAGCGAGGCGTCGTTCGAGCGGGGGATTGCGGTGGTGAGCGCGCCGGTGCGTGACCAGCGCGGTAAGATCGCCGCCGCGTTGACGGTGACGATCCCGCGTTCGGATATCGGCGAGACCGCCGAGCGCGAGCCGCTGATCATCGCCGTATGCCAGGCGGCGCTGGAGCTGTCCGAGCGCCTGAGCTATCGCCCGAGGCAGGACGATCCGACCGCGATGCAGGCGCGCCGCAGATCGATTGCCGCGCATTGAGTGCGCGCTGACTTCACGGCGCAACTACTTCAAATACTTATTTCATATCTGTCGGCGAGTCCTGCTGCATTGCACAGCCGGACTCGCCGTGTCACGTCGTCAAAATCATCAGAACGGCGATCTTCGCGCCGGCGATCGTGTCGAAGACGATGATCGGCGGCAACCTGGAAGTGGCGTTCTATATCCTCGCCGCCGTGCCGTTCATCGCGGCGGTGGCGGTGCACATCCTCGGTATCGAAACCAAGGGCAAGGTGCTGGAGCAGCTCGAGGCCTGACCGGGAGTGCGTGATGACCGTTTGAGCAGTAAAACGAAAGGCGCACCGGGTGGTGGTGCGCCTTTCGTCTTTGATGAGCCTTGACGAAGCGCTGAGCGCTAAAGCGCTTTGCGATAAACCACGAAGCCGGACTTATCCGCGACCTTGTCATAGAGCTGCATGGCGGTGTGATTCGTCTCGTGCGTCTGCCAGTAGACGCGTTGCGCGCCGTCGGCTTTTGCCCGCGCATAGACGGCCTCGATCAGCGCACGGCCGACACCCTTGCCGCGCTCGCTATCGAGCGTGTATAGGTCCTGCAGATAGCAGATCGGCCCCGCCATCGTCGTATGACGGTGATAGAGAAAATGCACGATGCCCTGCAATTGCCCAGCGCATTCCGCGACGAATGCATGCATCGGCTCGTAGCCATCGAAAAAGCGATTCCAGGTGATTTGCGTGATCTCGCGCGGCAACGCGGTCTCGCCAGAGCGGCCATAAAACGCGTTGTAGGCGTCCCATAGCGGCAACCATGCATCGAAATCGTCACGGGTGACGGCGCGAATCTGCAGCGGGGCGGACATGTGGACGGTTCCTTTGGAAAGCTGTGGAACCGCCAGCATAAAAAATTTGCGACGCGATTGTTAGCTCCACCATGCTCGCAACATCTGGAGCCACGACGCGTGCGACAGTGCGGTGAGCCGATGCATCACCGCATGCCGCGAGTCAGTGCTCGCGATGTTGCTTGTGACGCAACTCGTTGCGGACCTTCTTCGCGGCGAACAGCGGCACGTAGTCGAACACGCGCGCCTCGTTCCGGAATTCGGCGAGCGTATCGGCGTACATGCGCGACACCGTTTCTGCCGGCGTGTCGGTTTCCTCGGCGATGCTTCGGACCACTTCGTCTACATTCGGCTCAGGCTGGGACATGGTCTCTCTCCGGGTAGGACGGCAGGCTGGATGGGCGGTACGCGGACGGTAGGAGTCCATTACAGGATGCGAATCGCGAGCGCGCCAATTGAATCGACCTATCGTTCGACTGATTCCACAGAGATTTTTTTCTTGCGCTGCGGCAAGCTCCCATGCGGTGAGGCCGTGCGGAAAATCAACTGGCTGCGCGGTGGTGAATACATGGGAAACGCACAGGGCTAAGCGACCGTCGTCTCTACCTCTGCGCTTTCTGCGCTACATGCGCGATCCGGTCGCGCACGATGCCGATCGCCTGCTTCAGCGCGTAAACATCCTGAAAGTAGCGGTACGGAATTCGGATCTGACTAGCGTTCGCGTCGATGCTTTCAATCTCCTCACTCCATTGTGCGATCTGCGCGCGAGACGGGTCGGCGTTCCTCCACACTTCGTCCTCGAGCGCCTTGATCGCGCGGTACCACACGAACAGGCGTTTCTTCATCCGCGCTTCGAGCATGCGCGGCAGCGCCTGCGCGAGGCCGATCAGCAGCGCGAGGAACGGCACCAGAATCAGCAGCCGCCGTTCGATCAGACTCGCGAGCCAGAACGGCAGGTAGCGATACAGAAACGGCCGGCCCGATTTGAAGTACCGCACGCTTTCGTCGGAGATCGGGAATTCTTCGGTGTTCAGGTTGGGGAACGTGCCGAGCGGCGTGAAGTAGTCCTCGCCGCCGTGCACCGTGCGCGCCGCGTCGAGCAACAGATAGACGAGCGCCGGATGCAGCGTGTCCTTCGACACGAGCAGCGCCGTCGCCGCGAGCAGCGTGACGTCGCTGCGCGGCAGATCGTCGGCGACGCTCGTCGAGGCACGCGGCAAGATGATCTTGGACAGCGATGGGAATTTTTGCGCCAGTGCGTCGGCCTGCGCGAAGCTCATCAGCTTCAGGTTGCTGGTGAGCAGCGTGTGCTGCATGTCGGCGTCGGGCCGGCCAATGAAGAATGCCGCGTCGACCTGACCGCTTTCGAGCCCCTGGTATGCGGCGTTCGCGTCCATCTGCAGCAGCGTCGAGTTCTGACTCGTGACGCCGCTATAGCCGAGCAGCACCTGCGAGACGTTGAGCAACCCGCTGCCTGGCACGCCCATCGAAATGCGCTTGCCGCGCAGTTGCGACAGCCGGTCGATCGTCGCATCGCCGCGATAGAACACCCAGATCGGCTCGTACGACACGGCGGCGATGGTTTGCAGATTGTCCGTGTCTTTCGGACTGGTCGTGCCCGACTGGATGAAGCCGACCTGATAGGCGCTGTCCGGGTCCGCGAGCCGCTGGTAGTTTTCGACCGAGCCCGACGAGCTTCGGATGTCGAGCTTGATGCCTTCGCGCTTGAGCAGCGGCGCGTAGCGATCGGCGAAGCCGCGATAGATGCCGCCGTCCGCGCCGGAGGTGATGACGATCGTGCGCTGGAACGCGGGCTCGAGCACGAGCGCGAGCATCCAGCCGAATGCGGCGATGAGCACGATCGCGCCGACGATCAGAAGACGCCGGCGCCGCCGCGTCATCGGGGTTGTCGGGCTGCGGTACAGCGCGGGGTCTGGTCTCGGCATCGTTACCCGGTTTGGTCAGGTCCGGCCTTGGTGACTAATGGGATGGAGGCGGTCTCTATTTCCTCAACTTTACGATATCAGGGGGTTTTATTGGATAGTCAGTGATGTGCATTGAAACGGTCTGGCTGACACTGTCATCGGGGCACAGGTCGGTTGGCCCTGATGTCGAAGATTCCGGTAACGACGCCGTTGCTGCCGCCTCTGGCATTTTGAACGATGTATTCCTGCTTGACCCTGGCAAAAGAGAGGCGAACCTGTTCGTGTTGTGCGGTCATCTCTACGCCCGTGATGAATACATCGTTCATTGTGAGCCTGAGGAAATCGAGGGGGCTGCCACCCGCCCTGCGCATGGTAAGAACTGCTTTCGAAACGTGCGTGCCGGTCAGGCAGTAGGACATCAGGCTCGGACTCGCCCGGTCCACGTTGTGGAAGAACACGAGGTCGTCGACCGAGGCTTTGCTGACGCCGTTTCCTGGTCCGGACATCATGGAGAGCCGCTGTGCCATCTTCCATGTCCAGTTGATCACCTCGATTTCGTCCGGGTGTGTCGCGTCCTGCGACTCGCCCGTAATCCCGTCGATTTTTATGAAAACGTCATTTGACATCAAGGCGACACCTCTTTCTAACAAAAAGCACGGACCCGCCCCAGGAGAGCCCCCAGCATAGTAGGAAACTGACTGCGAGCAGCAGCGTAACCACCACGTCCTCTTCGCCTTCCACACCGACGGCGCCAACGAGCTTGAAGAGGGGGCGAAGCATTTCTAACGTGGATTCGCTGCCAACCCAGCGCGCAAGCGGGTCGATCGTCGACAACGCAAGGCAGACCGGGACAGTCAGCACGAAGGCCGTAAAGATCCGCAGGGCAGTTTTCATTGCACAAGTACCGTACCGTAGTACTGCAGTGTGGTGCCGGGCATCTTCCGGGTTGGGTGCGACAGCAAGAACGAGCGTAAGCGATCGAACTGGGACTGGTCCGTGACCGTGATGCATCCCTCACTTTCTCCCCAGCGACCAGTCGGATGCAGGCGGAAGTTGCCTCGCTTCACGCCATTGATAAATGTCCAATCGTCAATCACGCCGTCGTTTCGATAAAGCGCTAACCAGGTCGAATGATCGACATCGGACCATGCGTCCTTGACAAGGTCATACAGCCATCCCAGATGACCGCCACTCTGTCGGTCTACGATGTAGTACAGGCCTTGCGGAAGCGGACCGCTTTCGGCGACCGCTGTATCTGCGGGGTTGTTGACATGGGCTGGTTTGCCCGAAAAAGCAGACACGTTGCCAAAGCCTTTGCAGGTCAATACAGAGATGAGTCGACGGTTAAGCGTGAAATAGCACTCTGCGGGCATGGTTTACACATCGAAAAGGCGGTCACTCCGTGGTGGCGACGGAAGCGAGAAGACGGGTGACTCGAGGTAACGTTCGTGACACCGTCAGCTTCGGCGAAGACGGAACCATGCTCAATCAGACGACTCGGAAAGCGAGGCAAAATTGGGCCGATGTCCTGCTAGCTCTTTTGATGACATCACGAGTGCGCACGACCGCTGTGCTGTACTACGCCCCCACCCCCACCTCAC
>NZ_VZQO01000019.1:0-142387 GCF_014397665.1 Paraburkholderia sp. UCT2 | reverse complement strand
GTGTGAGGCTTCTGATACTTCTGCCTGACAGCAGACTCCGGAGAATCCGCCGCCGCATTCCGCATCAAGCGCCCACACTTATCGACTGTTAGTTTTTAAAGATCGGTCCGCCAAACCCGCCGCGCCTCAACCACCCCTACCCGGCACTGCTTCGTTTGCGTCGCTGCGTCTGCAGCAGAGAGACGAGATTATGGAGAGCGGCCGACAACACGTCAATACCCTTCTCACAATTTATTTTAAAAAGTTGAAGAGCTTAAAAATTGAGCAGCGCCGCGTGCAACCTGAATTAGTTAGGCTTCCAATTGAATTCTCCGGAGCGCCGCGGCGAAAGGGAGAGATGAGTGGAGTTGCGAAAAGCCGTTAAGCAGCTTTTCCACAGAAAATGTTTGCAAGGCTGTGGATAACCGCTCCACAACCGCGGCAAGTGCTTGATCCAAAACCATTCTCGCGCGTTGCGCGCGAAGCATGGCCGCTTGCGCGGCCGCGTGTCACCGTCACAATCAGGCGGACTTCATCGTCACCCGCGCATTCGTACGCATAAAAGCGCTGCGCTCGACCATCGCGCCAAACAGCAGCCCGATCGTCGTCCACATGACCACCTGCATGCCGATCGCCGCGACGCGGAACTTCCACAGCAGCACAGCCGGGAACGCGGCCGGCACTTCATTGATGACCGGCATCGACAGTTGCACGGCCGCGATGATCACGACGAACAAGAGCCCCGCGACGATCGAACCGTTCCACGCACCCAGCTTCGCCGCCGCGCGACGCCGCACCTTCAGCGAAAACACCATCGTCGCGAGCGAAATCGCGATCATCAGAAAGAACAGGCCCGTGCGCGTGCCGATCGTCTCCGGATCACCGACCGACGGCGGATTGGCCGGATACTTGATATTCGGCACGATCACGAGCGTGATGAACGCGCCAAGCGCGAGCCACGCGGACAGCGCACGCACGCTCAACGTACCCGCGCGTCCATATGCATACGCAAACACCAGCGAGAACAGCCCGCCAAATGCCGCGCCATACGTGACCACGCCAGTCAGCAGGCCGAGGCCAGCCTGCGTCTGACGGCTCACGATTTCGGGCTCGGGCGCCTCGCCGCGCGCGGCGGCCGCTTTTTCTTCGAATGAAATGGCCTGATCGACCTGTGGTTCGCCGACGATTCGCGCGAACGCGAACGTGAGCAAGCCCGCGACGATGCCCGCGAGCATCCCGCGCACCAACAATTTACCTACCATGTCGAACTCCGTTAGTGGCAGGGAAAGCCGAGCAGATGGCGGCCGTCGTGCACGAACTCATGCACGTACATGCCGGGCACGAGCGACGTCGCGCCCTGTTCCGCACCAACGAAGTAAAGCGCGAGCAACAGCAGCAAGCCGCCGAACACGACCCACGGCAGCAGTTCGCGCAAAGGAATGGGAGTGGGCTGGGCCGCCGGTTGCGCGGCGCGATCAAGAACAGCTTCGGTCATGATGGACATCTCCTGGGGTGACGCGCCCCGAAAGTCGATTACAGAGGAATGGTGCGAAGCTCAGGTCTGGCTTTCGGCTCTTGTGGATTGCAATGCCGATTACAGTGGCGCGACCGCGCCGGGCTCTCACCGGCTTCCGTACTTCGCAGTGCCGCTATTCTACGCGCTAAACTGCGGCTTCCGTGACGGCGAGGGCTACCTCGCAACGCGCGCCGCGAGCCGATCAAACCACGCAGGCAAGTACGAATGAGGCGCCAAGGCAAAGAATGGATACGCGACTATTACTGGTGAGCCACGCGGCAACGGCCGCGCAACGCGCGGGCCGCTTCCCTGCCGACGATCCGCTCGACGCGCGCGGTCGCGCCGAAGCCGAAGCGGCGCGCGCGCGTCTCTCGCTTCCCGCCGACGCCGCCGTGTTCACCAGCCCCGCCGCCAGCGCGCACGAAACGGCCGCCGCGCTCGGTCTGAGCGCCACGCCTGCCGACGTATTGGCGGATATCGACTATGGCAAATGGCGCGGCCAGCGCCTCGCGGACATTGCCGACGCAACGCCCCGCGAACTCGCCGCCTGGACACGCGAGCCCGACGCCGCGCCGCCCGGCGGCGAATCGTTCGGTCAACTCGTGCAGCGGGTTGGAGAGTGGCTCGACGCGCAGCAGGCAGACGTGCGCTCATGCAATGCCGTCAACGAAGCAAGCTTCGCGGCCTTTGCGCACAGTCGAACCATCGTCGCCATCACCCACGCGGCTCTGCTGCGAGCGGCAATCGTGCACGCCCTCGGCGCATCGCCAACCGTGTTCTGTCGCATCGAGATCGCGCCGCTGTCGGTCGTCGAATTACGCCACTCGCGACGCGGCTGGTCGTGGTGGCCCGCCGCCACCGCCTGAACGGCACCGCCGCTTACCTGCCCGACACCACGAGCCGCAACCGGTTGGACCCCTCGGGCGTCAGCGTGATTTCGGTGCGTCGATCCTTCGCGCCGAGATAAAAGTGCTGACGCCCCGGCGAATTCAGATCGTGCGTTGCATCGGGCAGGCAGGACGCGACGTCGGCCGCGGCCGCTTCCAATGCATCCGCGTTCGAGCCCGCCGCCTGATGCGGCGTCCACGTGCACTGGAAACTTCGATGCGCGGCCGAACATTGCGCGTCATCGCCATAAGGTTGCGCAACGCCTTTGCCGTCGTCGGGTGTCAGCGAGGCGAAGCCGTCCGGCGCCGCGGCCACGATCCGTTTGAGCGCACCGCAAGGTCTGGGGCTATCGTCGGCGGATGCACTGACCGGCACCAGCGCAACGAGCGATGCCGCGGTAAGCGCGATAGCGGAAAGTCGACAGGTTTTCATAGTGTGCGTGAAGCTTCCCAAGTGCTGCTGAAGAAAAACTCGCAGCGAGCCACCTTTAACAGCACGCTTCATGCCCATGCGCGCGAGGCCCGAGCACGACGGCAATGCACGACGGCACACAAATTGCGTAGCGCCATACCGGCCGCGACATCGCGCCCGTTCCGATCAAAGCCACTGCCGACGTCATTTCAACCATCATGTCGACCACTACCGCCGCCCCTACCCCCGCTCGCATATCGTCGGGCATCGAAGGCATCGACGACATCCTCGGCGGTGGTCTTACGCCGAACCGCACGTACCTCGTGGAGGGTGTGCCAGGCACGGGTAAAACCACCCTCGCGTTGCAATTCTTACTCAAGGGCCTGCACGAAGGGCAGACGGGCCTTTATATCGCGCTGTCCGAAACCCGTGCTGAACTGCTCGCGATCGGCGTGAGCCACGGCTGGGATCTGAGCCGTTTCACGATACTGGAGCAACTGCCCGAAGAAGGGCTCGAACCGCAATACGAACAGACCGTGCTGCACCCGGCCGAAGTCGAACTCGGCGAAAGCGTGCGCAACGTGATCGAGCACGTCGACGAACTGAAGCCGGCGCGCGTCGTCCTGGACGGCCTGTCCGAACTGCGTCTGCTGGCGGAGAACCCATTGCGCTACCGTCGGCAGATTCTCGCGCTCAAGCACCATTTCTCGACGCGCGAATGCACGGTGCTGCTGCTCGACGACACGTCGGCCAGCGCCTCCGGCATTCAGCTTCACAGCATCGTGCACGGCGTGATCAGCCTCGAAAACGTCGCTCATGATTACGGCGGCAATCGCCGCCGTCTGCGCATCGCGAAGATGCGCGGCATCAAGTTCCGCGAGGGCTATCACGACTTCACGCTGAACACCGGCGGTCTGCGCGTCTATCCGCGCCTGGTCGCCGCCGAGCATCGCAGCGAATTCGGCACGAGCCCGATGAGCACCGGCACGCCCGGCCTCGACGCGCTGCTCGGCGGTGGCCTCGTCCCCGGCACCAATTCGCTGATCATCGGCCCGTCGGGGGTCGGCAAAACCACCACCGTCGTGTCGTGCCTGCTAGCCGCACTCGAACGCGGCGAGCGTTGCGCGTACTACGTATTCGACGAAACGCTCAGCACGCTGATCACACGCTGCGCGACGCTCGGCATGGATCTCGCGCCGCACGTCGAAAGCGGTCTGCTGATGCTGCGCCAGATCGATCCCGCGGAAATCTCGCCGGGCGAGCTGTCGAGCGACGTGCGCAACGCGGTCGAAAACGAGCGCGTGCGCTATGTCGCGGTCGACAGCCTGAACGCCTATCTGCAGGCGATGCCCGGCGAGCGCTACCTGCTGCTGCACATGCACGAATTGCTCGGCTATCTGAATCAGCAGGGCGTGGTCACGATGCTCGTGCTCGGGCAGCACGGCATCATCGGCGAAGTGCAGACTGAGGTCGACGTCAGTTATCTGAGCGACGTGGTCGTGCTGTTCCGCTATTTCGAGCACCAAGGCGAAGTGCTGACGGCAATAACCGCCGTCAAGAGCCGCGCGAACGATCATGAACGCACGATCCGCCAGTTCCGCCTCGGCACCGAAGGCGTCGAGGTCGGCGAAGCGCTGCGCGACTTCGAGGGCGTGCTGTCGGGCCTGCCCTCGTATCGCGGCAGCACCGCGATGCTCGGCGCGACGAACCATTTGATCGATACGTCAGGACAGTGAGCGATGGAGCAGCGTGTCCTCATCCTCGCACCGTTCGGCCGCGACGCCGAAGTGATCACCGCCGCTCTGCACAACGACGCACGCGCCTGCGTGACCTGCGACGACGCCGACGCGCTCACCACCGAGCTCGACGTCGGCGCGGGCACCGCGCTGCTCACCGAGGAAGCGCTCGCGAACGGCCACGGCTCGAACCTGTATGCGTGGCTCGAACGGCAGCCCGCATGGTCCGACTTCCCGTTCATCCTGCTGGCCGCCCGCAGCATCGGCCATCGATCCGCGCGCGGGCTCGAAGTGCTCGAACGGCTCGGCAACGTAGTGGTGCTCGAACGTCCGCTCAATTCGGAAACGTTGCGGCGCGCGGTCGCGTCGTCGTTGCGGGCCCGCGGA
Organism: Paraburkholderia sp. UCT2; assembly: GCF_014397665.1. Classification (NCBI taxonomy): domain Bacteria; kingdom Pseudomonadati; phylum Pseudomonadota; class Betaproteobacteria; order Burkholderiales; family Burkholderiaceae; genus Paraburkholderia; species Paraburkholderia sp. UCT2. The sequence goes on along the minus strand of NZ_VZQO01000019.1, from coordinate 137,470 downwards.
CGGCAATATGAATCGCGGAGGCTGCTTGCCGAGCGCATCGAGGCACAGGACGCGCTGGAGCAGCTGAACGATTCGCTGGAAAGCCGCATCGCTGCGCGCACGCACGAACTTGCGTCAGCCAACGACCGGCTGATGGCCGAGATCCACGAACGCGCGAAGGTTCAGGCCGTGCTCGTGCAATCGCAAAAGATGGAGGCGCTCGGTCAGCTGACCGGCGGCATCGCGCACGACTTCAACAATCTGCTGAACGTGATCATGGTCAACGCGGAACTGATCGCGCGCGTGAGCGGCGACGAACGCCTGCGCGGCATGGCGGCCACCGTCAAGCGCGCGACCGAGCGCGGCGCGAAACTGACTGGCCAGTTGCTGACTTTTTCGCGCAACAGCAACCCGAATCTGAAAGCGATCGACGTGGTCGCGCTGCTGCAGGGCATGCGCGACATCATCGCGGTGTCGCTCGGCTCGAGCATCCGCTATGACAACGACTTCGAACGCACCGAAATGTGGACCCAGGCCGACGCAAATCAGCTCGAGCTCGCGGTGCTCAATCTCGCGATCAACGCGCGCGACGCGATGCCGGCCGGCGGGCGCCTCGACATCCTCGTGACCCTGCGCGACGCGCCCGACCAGACGCTGAAGCATGGCCGCTACGTCGTGATCGAAGTCGCCGACACGGGTGAGGGCATTCCGCCAGACGTCGTATCGCGCGTGTTCGATCCGTTCTTCACGACCAAGCCGATCGGCAAGGGCACGGGGCTAGGCCTGAGCCAGGTGTATGGCATCGCGAGGCAGGCGGGCGGCGCCGCGCGCATCTTCAGCGAAGAAGGTACCGGCACCACGGTGCAGATCTGGCTGCCGATGCGCGAGCGAGTGGCCGCGCACAGCGAAGCGGAGTCCGATGCGGAAGCGAACGCGGTCGGCGACAAGCGCGTGCTCGTGGTCGAGGACGACAGCGAAGTGCGCGCGATGCTCGTTGAATCGTTGCGCATGCTCGGCTATACGGTGACCGAGGCCGCCGACGGCCAGGCCGGCCTTGACCGCCTCGTCGACGATCATCCCGATCTGCTGATGGTCGACTTCGCGATGCCGGGCATGAACGGCATCGACGTGATCGCCGCGGCGCGCAAGCTTCGTGCCGATCTACCGGTGGTCCTGGCGACCGGTTATGCGGACGTCGACATTGCCGATCTCGCGGTCAAGCATTGCACGATCCTGCGCAAGCCGTTTCAGCTCGACGATCTGGCGCGCACGGTGCGGATCGGGCTGCTCGCGTGAATCAAGCTCAAGTGAATCAAGTAGACCACTTGCATCAAAATGCCGATTAAATCGCGGCGCACCGCACACCCAACGATTCTGTAAGCCCACCTCCTGGCCACCGATTTAATGCCGCTGTCGCATTCGCGCCGCAGACTCCTCCGGTTCGGCCACGATTTCCAATTCAATAGTTTGCTAACGAATATTTTGGAAATACAATACCGGCCATGTCGAATCTCGATGCCCTGCGCCGCACCGTCAGCAGCACGCTGGTCGTCGCCGCCAGAAAGTGGCGGCGCACCAGTCATGGTGTGCTCGCGGCCTTCAACGTATCCGAAGCGTGCGCGACGCCGCTTCTGACCGCGAGCCGGCTCGGCTCGGCGGTGCGTCAGGTCACGCTCGCCGATCACATCGGCATCGAGGGGCCGTCCCTCGTGCGGCTGCTCGACCAGTTGTGCGCGGCCGGCCTGATGCGCCGCGACGAAGATCCCGAAGACCGCCGCGCGAAGACCGTCGTACTGACCGACGAAGGCCGCGCCGTCACCGCGAAGATGGAAGAGGAGCTGGTCACGTTGCGCGCGCAGGCGCTCAAAGGCGTATCGCGCGACGATCTCGAAGCCGCCCTGCGCGTGCTCGGCGCATTCACGGCCGATGCCGCCGGACGCACCGAACCGGGAAGCGTCGAGCGCGACGCGCGTCACGAACGCGCGCAGCCGGTGCGCCCGGAATCGGTCAGGCACGAGGCGACGAAGCGCACCTCGTCGGCGAAGCGCGAGCCCGCCAAAGGCGAGGCGCTTGCCAGCAAGGTCAAACGGACGAGCGGCAAAAGCGCTGCCAAAACGGCCGGCAAATCACGCGGCACCGCCAAGGCGCGCAAGTCCACCAAGAGCGGCGCGCGAGCCACCGCGCCGCACAACGCCGATTCCGCGTAACGGTTTATGGTCTATCCCACTCTCCGCGACTGGCTGTTTTCCGTCAAAACGTTCGCCGCGGCCATGCTCGCGCTTTACATCGGCCTCGCGTTCGAACTGCCGCGGCCGTACTGGGCGATGGCGACCGTCTACATCGTGTCGAACCCGTTCGTCGGCGCGACCCGCTCGAAGGCGATCTATCGTGCGCTGGGCACTGCGCTCGGCGCGTCGGGCGCGGTGCTGCTGGTGCCGCCGTTCGTCGAATCGCCGTACCTGTTCAGCGTGATCGTCGCGGCGTGGACCGGCACGATGCTCTACCTCGCGGTGTCCGACCGCACCGCGCGCAGCTACGTGTTCATGCTGGCCGCCTATACGATGCCGATCATCGCGCTGCCGTCGGTGACGAATCCGACCGGCGTCTTCGATCTCGCCGTGAGCCGGACCGAGGAGATCATTCTCGGCATCGTCTGCGCGAGCATTGTCGGCAGCGCGGTGTTTCCGAGCCGGCTCGCGCCGACGATCATCGAGCGCACCGACGCATGGTTTCGCGACGCCGCGTTCTACGCGACCGAAACGCTGTCGGGCCGTATCGCAAGCTCGGCGATTTCCGGTGCCCGGCAACGACTCGCGAGCACGATCAACGGTCTCGAACTGCTGCTGAGCCAGCTCGCCTACGATCACACGCGGCCCGACGTCCTCGCGCGCGCGCATGAACTACGTGGCCGCATGCAACTGCTGCTGCCGATCATGTCGTCGCTCGCCGATCCGCTGCTCGCGCTCTACAACAACGGCCCGCAACACTGGCCCGAAGGACTTCAGACGCTGATCGACGACGTCATCAAGTGGTTCAACCAACCGCTGCCCGCGCCGAGCGAGGGTTATCACGCGGACGAGACCGCCAACGCGCTGCGCGCGCGCATCGCCGCGATGCACCCGCCCGCCGCCGCGCTCACGCATTGGGACGGCGCGCTGCTGTCGAATGCACTATGGCGCCTCGCGCAAGTGATCGACGTGTGGCAAGACTGCCGCTCGCTGCGCATCATCATCACGCGCGAGGAAGGTTCGTGGCGGCCGCATTTCCGTCACTGGCGACTCGGCGGCACCGAGCGCTTCTACGATCGCGGCATGATGCTGTTCGCGACCGTGTCGGCGGCCGCGGCTGTGGTGCTCGCGTGCGCGCTGTGGATCGGCTCGGGCTGGAACGACGGCGCGAGCGCGGTCACGCTCGCGGCGGTCGCCTGCTGCTTCTTCGCCGCGCTCGACGAACCCGCGCCGTTCGTGTTCCGCTTCTTCCTCGCGACTGGCGTCGCCGTCGTGGCCGCGGGTCTCTATCTGTTCGTCGTGCTGCCGCAGGTGCACGACTTCGCGATGCTGGTGATCCTGTTCGCCGCGCCGTTCATTCTGGTCGGCACGCTGATTCCGCGCCCGCAGTTCAACATGGTGACGGTGCTGGTCGCGGTGAACACGGCCACCTTCATCAGCATTCAGGACGCGTACGACGCGAACTTCCTGACGTTCCTGAACGCCAACCTCGCGGGCCTCTCCGGTCTGCTCTATGCATACCTGTGGACCCGCGTAACGCGCCCATTCGGCGCCGAGCTGGCCGCGGCGCGCCTGTTGCGCTCGAGCTGGGCCGACGTCGCGCTGAGCGCGTCGACGCGGCCGATCGAAGACCCGCGCAATCTCGCCGCGCGCATGCTCGACCGGCTGATGCAATTGATCCCGCGCCTCGCGGCCACCGACGACTACCGCCATCCGTCGATCGAGAGCTTCCGCGATCTGCGCATCGGCTTCAATGCGCTGGACCTGCGCCGCCTCACACGCAAGCTCGGCGGCGAAGCGGCCGGCGCGATCGACCATGTTCTCGATGGAGTGCGTACATACTACGAGAGCTGCATCGATCGACGCCACCGCGTTCCGGTGCCGGACAGCCTGATGTCGTTGATCGACGTGGCCGTCGCGCGCGTCACCGCGCAGGGGCTCGCCAATGCCGCGGCGCCGACCGAGACCTCGCAGACCTCGGCGCGTCAGTTGCGCGATGCGCTGCACGCGCTGGTCGGCTTGCGTCTTTCGCTGTTTCCGGCGACCCTCACGAAACCAACGCCGACCGAACCGGAGGCCGCCGCGTGATGCACCCATTCTTGCGCCCCTGCTTGCGCCCGCTTGCGCACCCCGCCCTCCCTTTTCCCAGTTCCCGCGATGATCGGTGAAATCGATATCTTCGGCGTGTTCGTACCGTCCGTGCTGGTGCTGATGTTGATCGCGTATCTGATCAACCTCGGCATTCGCACCGCGCTCGATTACACCGGCTTTTACCGCTTCGTCTGGCATCGCTCCATCTTCGATCTCGGCGTCTATGTGCTGGTGCTGGGCCTTGTCGTCGTCGTTTCGCACAGACTAATAACGTGAAAAAAACCTGGTTCTCCGTCGGTCAGATCCTGCTGACCCTGATCGTCGTAGTGGTCGCAGCATTGGTGCTGTGGAAACTCGTCAACTACTACATGTTCGCGCCGTGGACCCGCGACGGGCGCGTACGCGCCGACGTGATCCAGGTCGCGCCCGACGTGTCGGGACTGATTTCGTCGGTCGAGGTCACGGACAACCAGCAGGTCAAGCAAGGCCAGGTGCTGTTCAGGATCGATCAGGCGCGCTACACGCTCGCATTGCGTCAGGCCGAGGCAACGGCGCAGCAGCGCCGCGCGACGCTCGATCAGGCGCGCCGCGAATACGCGCGCAATCGTCAGCTCGGCAACCTCGTCGCCGCCGAAGTACTCGAAGAAAGCCGCTCGCGCGTCGAGGCGGGCGAAGCCGCGCTCGCCGACGCGAACGTCGCGATCGACACCGCGAAGCTGAACCTCGAGCGCTCGACGATCAAAAGCCCGGTAGACGGCTATCTGAACGACCGCGCGCCGCGCGTCGGCGAATTCGTCGCGGCCGGTCGCGCGGTGGTCGCGGTGGTCGACATGCATTCGTTCCGCGTCGACGGCTACTTCGAGGAAACCAAGCTGCGCGGCATCGACATCGGCCAGCCGGTCGACATCATCGTGATGGGCGAGCCGAAGCCGCTGCGCGGGCACGTGCAGAGCATCGTCGCCGGTATCGAAGACCGCGACCGCACGCAAAGCGCCAATCTGCTGCCGAACGTGAACCCGGCGTTCAGCTGGGTGCGGCTCGCGCAGCGCATTCCGGTGCGGGTCGCGCTCGATGAAGTGCCCGCTGATTTCCGCCTGATTGCGGGGCGTACCGCAACGGTGTCGGTGCGTGACCTGTCGCCGCTCAGGAGACGAGCCGTGTCGGGCACGGGTGGCGCATCTGGCACGGTCGCCGCTTCGGCTGCGCCGGTGGCGCCGGGTTCGTCGGTGGCGTCCGGGTCCGCTGGGTCTGGCACCGCACCGTCGGGCGCATCGCAATGAAGTTCGTGCGTACCTTGTCCTCGCTGGCGCCGCGCTTGCCGCTGCTGCCGCTGCTGCCGTTATTGCCGCTCACCGTCGCGCTGAACGGCTGCATCAACGTCGGGCCGAACTACACGCTGCCGAAACAGGCGCTCGTCAATGCCCCGCTCGCGAACGGAGCGATCGAGGGCGCCGATCCCAAGCTGACGTCAACCCTCAATCTGCCGACCGTCTGGTGGAAGCTGTACGACGATCCGGTGCTGAACGGTCTGGTCGACCAGGCGTTGAAATCGAATACCGACCTGCGCGTCGCGACCGCGAATCTCGCGCGCTCGCGCGAGGCGCTGGGCATAGCGCAAGCGCAGGGCGGTTTTTCGGGCAACGCGTCGGTGGCGATCCAGCGCGCGCAGGAATCGGCCGAGCAATACCTGCTCTTCGAGAAACTGCCGGTCGCCAACCTGGGTGACATGGGCATCAACGTCTCGTACGAAATCGACCTGTTCGGCAAGCTGCGCCGCGGCGTCGAAGCGGCGGCGGCGGACACCGAGGCCGTGGAAGCCGCGGGCGACCTCGCGCGCATCACTGTCGTCGCGGACGTGGTGCGCTCGTACGTCGAACAATGCTCGGCGGCCGAGGAGCTGCGCATCGCGCAGCAATCGCTCGCGCTACAGAAGGAGCGCGTGGACGTGTCGCGCCGTCTGCGCGACGCGGGACGCGGAAACCAGACCGCGGTCACGAGCGGCCAGACTCAGGTCGAGACTCTGACGGCCGACATTCCGCGCTACACCGCGCGCCGCAAGATCGCACAATACCGGCTCGCGATGCTGCTCGCCCAGGCGCCGTCGCAATTGCCGCCGGCCGTGCTCGCCTGCGACCGGCTGCCGCAAATCCACCAGCCGATTCCGATCGGCGACGGCGCCGGGCTGCTGCGGCGACGCCCGGACGTGCACGAAGCCGAGCGTCAGCTCGCGGCGTCGACGGCGCGCATCGGCGTCGCGACCGGGGCGCTCTATCCGAGCATCAGCATTGGCGCGTCGGCGGGCTTCACCGGCATTCTGGAAGACATTCCCACCTCGCCGACGGCGCGTTGGGCCTTCGGTCCGCTGATCAGCTGGACCTTCCCGGCCAATGGCGCGCGCCAACGGGTCCACGAAGCCGAAGCGTCGAGCCAGGTCGCGCTCGCGAAGTTCGACGGCGTGGTGCTGACCGCGCTGCGCGAAACCGAGACCAACCTCGCGACCTACGCGTCCGATTACGCGCGCGCCGAATCGCTGCGCGCGGCGCTGAAGTCGGCGGCGCAATCGGCGGATGAAACGCATCGGCTCTATCGCGCCGGGCGCGAGTCGTTCATCTCCGATCTCGACGCGACGCGCACGCTGACGGCCACGAAGTCGCAGCTCGCGGCGGCGGAGGGGCAGGTGGCGATCGATCAGGTCAATCTGTTCCTGTCGCTGGGCGGCGGGTGGGAAGTTGGCGGGCAAAGCACGCCGGGTGAAACGCGGCCGCAGCTGAAGGCAACACCTGTCGCGGCCAAGCCGTCCGCGAAGTCGGGAGCGTCGACGGCCGCAACTGAGAAAGCGCCTTGATCGGCAGACTTACGATTTATTTTTGACAATCTTTCTTTTTGCTTTCACTTTCGGTTAAATACGTGACACCACTTCACGCTACGAGGTCTCGTATGTCGCCATTCATGCAGGGTGCAGTCACGTTGGGCGGATGCATTGGTATCTTCACCGCGGTGGTCGCGGTGGTCGAAATGTTGGCTAATTAAGCTGGGCGGGCGGCGGACCGAAAGAGTGGCTAGCTGTTCCGCACTGTCGCCGCCGCCTGATGTATCGCCGCCCGTACCCGCGGATACGTGCCGCAGCGGCACACCACCGGCGTCATCGCCTCGTCGATGTCGGCATCGGTCGGATCGGGCTTGTGCTTCAGCAACGCGCAAGCCGCCATCAATTGCGCGCTCTGGCAATAGCCGCACTGCACCACATCGAGTTCGATCCACGCGGCCTTCAGCGCCTGCGCCTCGCGTCCCTGCAAACCCTCGATCGTCGTGATCTTCTGCGTATGCAGGCTCGACATCAACGTCTGGCACGCGAAGCACGCGGCATCGTCGAGATTGATCGTGCACGCGCCGCAGATGCCCACGCCGCAGCCGAACTTGGTGCCGGTCATGCCGAGATCGCAGCGCAGCACCCATAGCAGCGGCATGTCCGGATCGGCATCGACCTTCACCTTGCGTCCGTTGATATTCAGTACCGCCATGCTTGCCTCCTGAGTCGCCGCGCTACACCGCAAGCTTTTGCTCATCCACCGTCCATCATGCGAGCCGCAACGGCAGCGTCCGCAAACGCTGCCCCGTCAGTGCGAACACCGCATTGCCCACCGCCGGCGCGATCGGCGGCACGCCCGGCTCGCCGACACCTTGCGGGTGCAGCTGGCTCGGCATGATGTCGACCTCGATCGCAGGGCACCCGTTCATCCGCACGACCGGAAAGTCCACGAAGTTCTTCTGCTGCACCTGGCCGTTGACGATCGTGATCTCGTTCTGCAACGCGCTCGACAGCCCGAACACGATGCCGCCTTCCATCTGCTGACGGATCAGATTCGGATTCACCGGCAAGCCGCAATCGATCACGCACACCACCCGATGCACGCGAATCTGCCGGTTCGCGCCGATCGACACCTCCGCGACCTGCGCGACCACGCTGCCGAACGCCTCGTGCAACGCGACGCCACGAGCGCAACGCGCGCCATCGGCGGCGGGTTTTAGCGGACGCCCCCAGTCGGACAACTTCTCGACACGTTTCAGGACCGCCAGATGACGCGGATGCTGCGCGAGCAGCATCGCGCGAAACGCGATCGGGTCCTGGCCGGCCGCGGCGGCGGCTTCGTCGGTGAAGCTCTCGGTGAAGAAGGCCTGATGCGAGTGGCCGACCGAGCGCCAGAAGCCGATCGGCACCGGCAATTCGACTATCTTGTGCGACACGCGCGCGGCCGGCCACTCGTAGGGCTGATCGAACGCGCCTTCGCAGGTGGTCTTGTCGATCGGGATGTGCGGCACGCCGTAGTAACGCGCGAGCGCATCCGGCACGATCGCCTGACCCGCCGACTTCGCGTGCCAGGCGACCAGCGTGCCATGCTCGTCGAAGCCGGCCTGAAGCCATGCCGCGCATGCGGGCCGGTAGAAGTCGTGCGTGAAGTCCTGCGCGCGCGACCAGATGGTTTGCACCGGACGGCCATCGGCCTCGCGCGCGATCGCCGCGGCCTGCGCGACGAAATCGAGTTCGAGGCGCCGGCCGAACGCGCCGCCCAACAACTGCGTCTGTACATCGACGAGATCGACGTCGAGGCCGAGCACTTTGGCCGCATGATGCCGCGCCAGCCGCGGCATCTGCGTCGACACCCAGACGGTCGCAGCGCCGTCCGCGACCTGCACCGTGCAGTTCAGCGGCTCGACCGCGCCGTGCGCGAGATACGGTGCGTGATAGACCGCTTCGATCGTGCGCGCCGCGCGACTCATCGCGTTGTCGACGTTGCCGACGTGGTAATACACGTGGCCGTCCGTATGGTCGAGCGCCTCGACGAGGCGGCAGTCCACCGCCGCGCTCGACACCTTCGCGGCTGCGCCGTCATGCCAGGTCACGTTGATCGCCTCGACCGCGCTCATCGCGCGAAACGCGTTGTCCGCGATCACGGCCACGCCGCCGGTGCCGCCCGCGTACGGCGGCACGGCGAACGCCTTGATGAAGCCCCGTATCTTTTGCGCGGGCGTCGCGTCGAAATGCGCGACCGTGCCGCCGAGCGTCGGACACATCACGACGCTTGCATAGACCAAACCGTCGGGCAACACGTCGATGCCGAAGCGCGCCGCACCGTCGATTTTCGACGCGGCTTCGATGCGCCGCACGGGCTGGCCGATCAGCCTGAAGTCGGCCGGCTGCTTCAGGACGACGCTGCGCGGCAGCGGCTGGCGCGCAGCCATCGACGACAACTCGCCGAACGTCGCCTTGTGCCCCCACGGGTGCAGCACGTAGCCCTTTTCCGCGCGGCATTCGCGGACCGGCACGTCCCAGCGCTCGGCCGCCGCCTCGATCAGCATCACGCGCGCCGACGCGCCGGCTTCGCGCATCGGCGTCCAGAGATCGTTCATGCTCGAGGAGCCGCCCGTCATCATCGTGCCGATCTCACGCACTGCCTTGCTCGTGATCCACACCGTGCCGCGCCGGATGTAGCTGTCGTCGTCGGGGCGAAACGGCAGATCGTCGACGATGCTCTGCACCGCGTTGTAGATCCGGTCGATCGGCGCCTCTTCGACTTTCACCTGCGGCCAGTCGGCGTCGAGCTCCTCGGCGAGCAGCATCGCAAGCCCCGTATGGATGCCCTGCCCCATTTCGGCCTTCGGCACCATGATCGTCACGCGGTTGTCGGCGTCGATCTTGACCCAGCCGTTTAGCCCAACCTGAGTGCCTTGCGTCGGCAGCGGCGTCGACGTCATCAGGCGCTGGCGCGGCGGCACCACGGCCCAGCCGACCAGCAGCCCGCCCAACGCACTGGCGCCGCCAAGCAGAAAGGTTCTGCGCGTCAACATGGCATGGCTCGCCCGGCTGGCTCGATGGTAGGAAAGCGGCGACAGCGCCGATGCACCCGTCTTTGTCTGCGAATAGTAATAAGACGAATCGGCGAGCGTGAGACTTAAATGCGCGCGTGAACCTCGAGCGGCCATGCGGCGTGGGAAGGCGGGGACTGAAAGCGGCGGGGGAAAGTCGTGGGGTGTTTCATTAACTGCGACCGCGCAGAGGCGGCGGTGTGCCGGCGTAAGTCACCGCCGGTACACCGCGAACCTTGCGCTTGAGTCAATCAGGCGATCATGCGACCGGATCAACGGCGGTTCGAACCCGACACCACGTCGATCCACACGGCCAGCACGAGGATGCCGCCCTTCACGATCATCTGCCAGAACGCGTCGACGTCGAGCATGGACATGCCGTTGTCGAGGCTCGCCATGACGAGCGCGCCGATCAGCGCGCCATACACGGTGCCGGAGCCGCCGCGCATCGAGGTGCCGCCGATAAAGCACGCGGCGATCGCGTCGAGTTCGCCCATCGAGCCCGCCGACGGCGAACCGGCCGCGAGCCGCGCCGTGTTGACGATGCCGGCAAACGCGCACATCAGCCCCATCAGCGCGAAGATCGCGAGCTTCACGCGGTCGGTGTTGACACCCGACAGCCGCGTCGCTTCGAGGTTCGAGCCGACCGCGTAGATGCGGCGTCCGAACACGGTCTGCGTCGAAATCCACGTGAAGACGCCGAGCAGCGCGAGCAGCAGCAACACCGGCACCGGAATGCCGCCGTAAGTGTCGAGCATCGCGATGAAGCCGGCGAGAATCGCGCCTGCGCCGATCACCTTCGCGACGTCCTGCCAGAACGGCACGACGCGCAACTGATAACGCTGCCGATTCGCGCGCTGGCGGATCGTCAGGAATGCCAGCAGCAGGAACAGCACGACGGCGAGCGTGTCGCCGGCGAGCCGCGGCAGATAGCCCTGGCCGACGAACACGAAGCTGTCCGACACCGGCGCGATCGTCGACCCTCCGGTAATGCCGAGCAGAATGCCGCGATACGCGAGCATGCCGCCGAGCCCGACGATAAACGACGGCACGCGCCGATACGTCGACCACCAGCCGTTGAACATGCCGACCGCGATGCCGAGCAGCAACACGACCGGAATCGTCACGCCGATCGGCCAGTGCCGGTTCACGTCGAGAATCGCCGCAACGCCGCCGAGCAAACCGAGCAGCGAACCGACCGACAGATCGATTTCACCAGCGATGATCACGAACACCATGCCGCACGCGAGCATGCCGGTAATCGACATCTGCCGCAGTAGATTCGACAGATTGCGCGGCGTGACGAACGCGCCGTGCGTGAGCGCCGAAAAGAAAATCCAGATCACGGCGACGGCGATCAGCAGCGCGAGAATCTTGTAGCGCGCGAACAGTTGCTGGATCCGTTGCGTGCCGCCGAATGCGCCTCGCGGCGCGGCGTTGTCGGTGCGTTGGGAAGTTACTTCGGGAGTCATGCGGCACTCGCTGCGGTTGGGTTCGAAGATAGGTGCACGGGGCGGATCGCGGCGCCGAGAATGTCTTCCTGCGTGAGACCGTCGTTGATGAAGTCGCCGCGCAACTCGCCTTCGCCGATCACGAGCACTCGGTCGCTGATGCCGAGCACTTCCGGCAATTCGGACGACACCATCACGATCGACATGCCGCGCTGCGCCAGCTGGAAGATCAGCTTGTAGATCTCGTATTTGGCGCCGACGTCGACGCCGCGTGTCGGTTCGTCGAGAATCAGCACGGTCGGGTTGGTCAGCAGCATGCGCGTGAGCACGGCCTTCTGCTGATTGCCGCCCGACAGACTTGCAATCGATAACATCGGATTCGCGGCGCGCACGGAAAGCCGCTTCATTTCCGTCTGAATCGTGTCGAGTTCGGCCGCGGAATCGATACGTCCACCCGACGCGAAACGCTGCAACACCGCAAGCGTGATGTTATGGCCGACGCTCATGCCGGGCACGATGCCGTGGCGTTTGCGATCCTCGGGCACCATCGCGATGCCGGCGCGAATCGCGTCGATTGGCGCGCGAATTTTCAGCGGCTTGCCGTCGAGCACGACGTGCGCCTCGCTGATGCCTGCATACGCACCGAAAATCGCCTGCATCAGTTCGGTGCGGCCCGCGCCGACGAGCCCGGCGACACCGAGAATTTCGCCGCGCCGCAACGAGAACGACACGTCGTCCACGCGCTTGCGGCGCGGATTCGTCACGTCGAAACAGGTCACGTTGCGCGCTTCGAAGATCACGTCGCCGATCGGATGCGGCTCGCGCGGAAACAGGTTCTTGATCTCCCGGCCGACCATCAGCGAGATGATCCGCTCGGTCGTCAGGGCGTGCATCGGCTCGGTCGCGACATGGCGGCCGTCGCGAATCACGCTGATCGTGTCGCAGACGGCCGCGACTTCGTCGAGCTTGTGCGAAATGTACACGCAGGCAATGCCGCGCCGTTTCAGATCGCGCACGATATCGAGCAGAATCGCGATTTCGGAGGCGGTCAGCGACGACGACGGTTCGTCGAGGATCAGCAGCTTCGCGCGCTTGTTCAGCGCCTTCGCGATTTCGATCAACTGCTGATGGCCGCCCCCGTAGTTCATCACGGGCTGCGCGGCGTTGATGCCGCTGATGCCGAGTTCGCGCAACAGTTCGTCGGCACGCTGATACATCGCCGCGTAGTTCATGCGGCCGCCGGGCAGCGTGATTTCGTTGCCGAGAAAGATGTTTTCCGCGACCGACAACTCCGGCACGAGCATCAGTTCCTGGTGGATGATGATGATGCCCGCGCGTTCGGTGTCGCGCACGCTCGCGGCCTTCAGCGGCTGGCCTTCCCAGGTTATTTCGCCATCCCAGGTACCGTGCGGATACACGCCGGACAGCACCTTCATCAGCGTCGATTTGCCCGCGCCGTTTTCGCCGCACAGGCCCACGCATTCGCCCGGCGATACGGTCAGATCGATGCCGTCGAGCGCCTTCACGCCGGAAAAAGCTTTGACGATGCCGCGCATCGTCAGAACAGGTTGCGTCATTCGCTATGCCTCGCTGCAAGTTGGGCCAATGTTCGATCACGCTCCCGGGCGCGATGACCCGGGAGCGTGGCGTTCACATAGCCCGTCTCTGTGTTATTTGCTCGCGAGTTGCTCTTGCGTGTAGAAGCCGTCCTTCACGACGGTGTCGAGGTTCGCCTTGGTCAGCTTGGTCGGCTGCAGCAGCACCGTATCGACCTTCTTCTTGCCGTTGTCGTATTGCGCGTTGAACGCCGGCTTGTCACCCTTGGCAAGCGCGACCGACAGCTTCGCCGCTTCGCTCGCGATCAGCTTCAGCGGCTTGTAGACCGTCATCGTCTGCGTGCCGGCCGCCACGCGCTTCACGGCAGCGAGGTCGGCATCCTGACCCGAGATCGGTACCTTGCCCGCGAGGCCCTGCGCGGCGAGCGCCTGGATCGCGCCGCCAGCGGTGCCGTCATTCGACGCGACGACTGCGTCGATCTTGTTGTTGTTCGCGGTCAGCGCGTCTTCCATGATGCGCAGCGCGGTCGATGCGCTCCACTCCGGCACCCACTGCTGGCCGACCACCTTGATGTCGCCCTTGTCGATCGCCGGTTGCAGCACCTTCAACTGGCCCTTGCGCAGCATCTTCGCGTTGTTGTCGGTCGGTGCGCCGCCGAGCAGGAAGTAGTTGCCCTTCGGCCGCACGTCATAGACGCCCTGCGCCTGCATCTCGCCGACCTTCTCGTTGTCGAACGAGATATAGGCGTCGATATCGGCGTCGAGAATCAGGCGGTCATACGACACGACCTTGATGCCCGCTTTGCGTGCTTCGGCCACGACGTTGCCGAGCGTCTTCGAGTTGAACGGCACGATCACAATCACGTCGACGCCGCGCGAGATCAGGTTTTCGATCTGCGAGATCTGGCGCTCTTCGCTCGCATCGGCCGATTGCACCGACACCTTCGCGCCGAGCTTTTCCGCCGCGGCGACGAAATAGTCGCGATCGCGCGACCAGCGCTCGACGCGCAGATCGTCGATACAGAAGCCGATTTCCGGATGAGCCTTGCTGGCGTGCGCGAGCGGCGCGGCGAGCGACAGGCTGGCGAGTACCGCGCCGCACAACAGCGAACTCAGGACGTTACGACGCATTGCAAATTTCATTGATGTCTCCTTTTGTGTAGTGATAGCCGGAATACCGGACGTATCGGTCTGCGCTGCGAGCCGCAGACTCGGACAAGCGACAACCCACAGCTTGCTGGTGCGCGCGGTCGACGTGGCCGCGCGATCTTTATTCAACGTCCGCTATAAATCGCCTGATTTACGATGTTTTCCATGTGTTCCTGTTGCCCGCTCACATGCCGCGGATTCAGATCGCGCGCCAGCGTGTCCGCCGCAAGCGTCGACAGCGAGTAGTCGCCGGACAGGATCTTGCGGCCGAACTCGCCATCCCAGTCCGCGTAGCGTTGCCGCTTGAACTGCTCGAGGCGCTCGTTTTCGACCAGCACCGCGGCGCGTTCGAGGCCGAGCGCGAGGTTGTCGATCGCGCCGACGTGGCCATAAAACAGGTCTTCCGCATCGACACTCTGGCGCCGCACTTTCGCATCGAAGTTCATGCCGCCGCTCGTGAAACCGCCGTGGCGCAGGATTTCGTATAAGGCCAGCGTGAGTTCCTCGACGCTGTTGGGAAATTGGTCGGTGTCCCAGCCATTTTGCGGATCGCCGCGATTCGCATCGACGCTACCGAAGATGCCGAGCGCAAATGCGGTCGCAATCTCGTGATGGAACGAGTGCCCCGCGAGCGTCGCGTGATTCGCCTCGATGTTGACGCGAATCTCCTTGTCTAGGCCGTGCTGCAGCAGGAAGCCGTGCACGGTCGCGACGTCGTAGTCGTATTGATGCTTGGTCGGCTCCTGCGGCTTCGGCTCGATCAGCAGCGCGCCCTTGAAACCGATCCGGTGCTTGTGTTCGACCACCATGTGCAGGAAGCGCGCGAACTGCTCGCGCTCGCGCACGAGGTCGGTGTTCAGCAGCGTGTCGTAGCCTTCGCGGCCACCCCACAACACGTAGTTTTCACCGCCGAGGCGCAGCGTCGCGTCGAGCGCATGACGCACCTGGGTCGCCGCAAAGGCGAAAACTTCCGGATTCGGATTGGTCGCGGCGCCGGCCGCGTAACGCGGATGCGAAAACAGATTCGCGGTGCCCCACAGCAATTTGACACCGGTATCCTGCTGCTTGCGCGCGAGGTAGTCGGACACGCGCAGGAAGTTCTCGCTGTATTCCTTCACGCTCGCGCCTTCGGGCGCGACGTCGGTATCGTGGAACGTGTAGTACGGCGTGCCGAGCTTCGAGAAGAATTCGAACGCGGCGTCGGCCTTTTGCAGCGCCCGCTCCATTGCGTCGCCGGGTTGCTGCCACGGCCGCCGGAACGCGCCCTGACCGAAGATATCGATGCCGGGCCATACGAAGGTATGCCAGTAGCAGACGGCGATACGCAGATGTTCCTCGAGCGTCTTGCCGAGTACCTTCCTCGTTTTGTCGTAGTGACGGTACGCGAGCGGGTTGTCCGATTGCGGACCTTCGTAACGAATTTCCGGAATGTGTTCGAAGTAGGACATCGGCGTCTCCAATGTATGCTGCGTTGCAACCCACGCGAGAAGCCGCGCAGGCCGACAAAGTGACGCCATGCTGCCGCTTGCACGATGTGCCGGCAATTGCGAAATTGCGCAGCGCGCTTGATGTTTCTTACCGCCCGCGCGTTTGTTTACTGCCGTCGCGCGATTCGGCGCCTAGAATAACCAGACGCTTAAAAACGGGGTTGCTCCCAGGCACCCGACACAATGGAGACAAAGGCGCGTGGTCCATCGATCCACCCGCCGCTCACCGCCATGACCCGTCCACAAGCACCTCAGACAACCCATCGCATCGCGCTGCTGTTCAACGCGAACAAGGTCTACGATCGCGAGATCATCACCGGCATCGGCAACTACCTCCTGTCGACGCGCGTCGCATGGGATCTCTTCCTCGAAGAAGACTTCCGCTGCCGGCTCGCGGGTATCCAGCGCTTCGACGGCGACGGCATCATCGCGGACTTCGACGATCCCGCCGTCGACGAAGCCCTGCGCGACTGTCCACTGCCGGTGGTCGCGGTCGGTTCGTCGTACGAGGACCCGACGCAGTACCCCCCGGATTTACCCTATATCGCGACCGACAACAGCAAGCTCGTGTCGCTCGCGTACACGCACCTGATCGGCGCGGGCCTCGAAAACTTCGCGCTGTACAGCCTGCCGCAGGCGCAGGAAAACCGTTGGGCGCAACAGCGCGAACTCGCCTTCGCGCACCTGCGCAGCGCCAACGGACGCAGCGCGGCGCAGATCGATAGCGAGATCTATCGCGGTCTGTCGACGAGCGCGCCGTCCTGGAACCAGGCCATCGAACAGCTGACCACCTGGCTGCGGCAACTGCCGAAGCCGGTCGGCATCATCGCGGTGACCGACGCGCGTGCGCGGCATTTGCTGCAGGCATGTCTGATCGCGGGCATTCCGGTGCCCGAGGAAGTCGCGATCATCGGCATCGACAACGATCCGCTCACGCGGACGCTGACGCGCATTCCGCTGTCGTCGGTGATCCAGGGCACCGAGGAAATGGGCCGTACCGCCGCGCACATCCTGCATCAGATGCTGCACGGCGCGCGCTTTCCGGGGCGCCGCATTCTGGTGCCGCCGGTGGGCATCAACGTGCTCGAATCGACGCGGCATCAGCCGCTCGCGAGTCCTTACGTGATGCGCGCCCGCCATTTCATTCGCCAGTACGCGTGCCAGGGCATCCGCACCGAGCAGGTGGCCGACTATGTGGGCGTATCGCGTTCGTCGCTCGAAGAGTATTTCCGGCGCGAGCGTCAGTGCACCGTGCATCAGGAGATCCTGCGCCACAAGCTCGACGTCGCGAAGTCGCTGCTCGCGAAACGCGATGCGTCGAGCGCGGAAGTCGCGATCCGTTGCGGCTTCACGTCGCTGCAATACATGTACGCGGTATTTCGCCGCGAACTCGGCTGCACGCCGCGCGAATACCAGGAGCGCGTAGGCCCGAAGACCAAAACCGCTGGCTGAGCATGCTTTCTATTTTTTCTTCGCACTGACCACATGATCAGCATCGCACAACTCACTTCCGAGCCGTGGGGCACGCTGCAGGGCGGCGATCGCGTACGGCTTTACACGTTGCGCAACGCGCACGGCATGAAAGTCGCCATCAGCGACCTCGGTGCGACGCTGGTTTCATGGCACGCACCGGATCGCGCCGGACGTCTCGGCGATATTCTGCTCGGTCACGACACGCCCGCCGAATACGTGGCGGCCTCGACCTACATGGGCGGACTGATCGGCCGCTGGGCGAATCGCATTGCGGGCGCGCGCTTTTCGCTCGACGGCATCGAGTACACGCTCGATCGCAACGAAGGTCCGAATCTGCTGCACGGCGGCACGGTCGGTTTTCATCGGGCGTTGTGGGAGGTCGCCGAGGACGACGGCGCGTTGCTGATGCGGCTCGAGTCGCCCGAAGGCGATGCCGGTTTTCCGGGCAACGTGACGGTGCAAGTACGCTATTCGCTCGACGACGACGGCACGCTGACGATCGGCTACGAAGCGATCACCGACGCGCCGACGCCGCTCAATCTGACGAGCCATCCCTACTTCAACCTGACCGGGCGCGCGGGCACCGACATTCGCGGCCACGTGCTGTCGATCGACGCCGAGCGCTTTTTCGAAGTCGACGCGACGATGATTCCGTGCAAGCTCGCCGACGTCGCGGGCAACGCATTCGACTTCCGGCAGAGCGCGCCGATCGGCGGCCGGCTCGACTGGCCGCACGCGCAACTCGCGCGCGCTGGCGGCTTCGATCATTGCTACGTGCTGCGCGAGGCGCCGGCAAACGCGATGAAGGGCAACGACGGCCACGCGCCGCCGCTGCGCGAAGTCGCCTGTGCATACGATCCGGGCAGCGGACGCGAACTGACCGTCGCGACCGATCAGCGGGGCTTGCAGTTTTACACGGGCAACGCGTTGAACGGCAACCCGGGACGCGACGGTGTCCGCTATCAACGGCACGCCGGCTTGTGCCTCGAGGCGGGCGGTTTCCCGAACGAGGTCAATATGACCGGGCAGAACGAAGTGATCGTGCGACCCGGAGATACTTATCGGCAAATCACGAGTTATCGCGTCGATGTGCGCAAAGGTGTATGACCAGATTGACGGCCGCTTTTGCGCTGTTTTACGAGAACCCGCGACGGCGAGATTACAGCTCGCCGACTACCCGTTCTTTGCAATACTGAATTAGTCGGCTAGTGGTTTTCCCCAAGTTCACCCCCCTCTAGACTGCGCTTATGGCACCGGTATCGCTGCGGTGCCGGATAGACAACTACGGAGGGAAACATCATGAAATCGCTTATCCAGGCAGTTGCGCTTACGGCCCTGATCGCTGCGCCGGTCGCGTCGTTCGCGCAATCGGAACAGCCGATCACGCGGGCCGAAGTCAAGGCAGAGGTGCAGCAACTCGAACAGATTGGCTATAACCCGGCCATCGTGCTCGATGCCCAGTATCCCGCGGACATCCAGGCGGCCGAGGCACGCGTCTCCGCGATGAACGCGAAGGGCCAAGGCGACACGTCTGGCTATGGGTCGTCGATGGGTGGATCATCGCAAGCGGGCCATCATCCGATGTGGGTCAATCCGGACGGTCAGTGAGGAGTCGCGAACGTATAGCGAATGTCCGTAGCGAGGAAAGATTCTCGAGTTAACGGCCCTTTCCCCTCTTTGCGGTTTTCGCCGTTTCGAACCGGTATGAAGCGGGCGCATGTTTTCAAGGCATGCGCCCGCTCTTTACGTTTATGCGGCACTAACAACGTACCGCCAATTCTGACGCCGCGGCAGATTCACCCAGCCCGTGCCTGCGGGCATTCCGCCTGATACCAGATGTCCACCTGCCTCTGCGCGCGCTCGAGACTCGCCGGATAGTCAGGATCAAAGCGTCGTTCAGGGTGGTAGCCCGCTTGCCGCAGCGCTGTCAGTTCGCTCATGCTCCGCTGGTGCGTGGCCGGTGCCTTGTTCCTGAGGTCGGTCAGATCGCGGCATTGCGTTGCACTCAGATGCGTTTGCGCGCCGCCATTCCCGCCGCCTGCGGCGCAGCCAACGAGCGTGAGCACCAACACGGCAGGGATCGACCGCATCTGGGTCGCGATGTTCATGTTGTGCCTCCTTTGGGGAAATGACCTCGTCGCGAATGCCGTCTTCCCACTCGGCCCTTCGCATCTCTGAGCCGGCTTCTTCGCCTGTCGTCATTTTGAATTATTGGAAACGTCTGTGAAAGTCGCCACCCATTTCATCAACCACGGTTTCGATATGGACATAGACTTTCCCCTGGTGAATGCCGATTCGCCTGCGCAACAATTGGCGCGGCGTTTTCCCCTCAACGAGGGAGCCGCTCCCTCACACCAAGGAGACATGCGATGCCCCGCACCGCCGCTGAAAAACGCGCCGCTTTCCGCGCGCTGCACTCGTCTGGCTGTTTCGTGCTGCCCAATCCGTGGGACGCGGGCAGCGCCCGTTATCTGCATACACTCGGCTTCAAGGCGCTCGCGACGACGAGTTCCGGTTTTGCGTGGTCGACCGGACATGCGGACAACACATTGCCGCGCGAAACGATCCTCGCGCACCTGCGCGCAATCGTCGACGCGACCGATCTGCCGGTCAACGCCGACTTCGAAAACGGCTTCGGCCGCGACCCGGAAGAAGTCGCCGAGAGCGTGACGCTCGCGGTGGAAACAGGCGTCGCAGGTCTGTCGATCGAGGACTCGACCGGCAACCCCGCCGCGCCGCTGTTTCCGGTCGACGTCGCCGTGCAGCGGCTCAGCGCGGCCCGCCGTGCGATCGATCAGAACGGCGGCGACACGCTACTCGTCGGCCGCGCGGAGAATTTCTTCGCCGGCAAGCCCGATCTCGACGATGCCATTGCCCGTCTGAAGGCCTATGCGGCGGCGGGCGCCGACTGCCTGTATGCGCCCGGCATCCAGACGCGCGAGCAGATCGAAGCGGTCGTCGCGGCCGTCGCGCCGAAGCCCGTCAATCTGCTGATCGGCTCGACATCGACCCTGACGTTGCTGGACGTGGCCGCGCTCGGCGTGCGGCGGATCAGCGTCGGCGGCGGGCTCGCGCGCGCGGCGTGGGGTGGCTTCATGCACGCCGCTCAGGCGCTGGCCGATGGCCGCTTCGACTTCACCGGCGCGACGGCGGGCACCCAGCTCAATGAGCTTTTCAATCGCAGCGCGTGAAAAACGCCGCGCAAAGGACGCCTCATCAACTTGAGATCGCCACGCTGCGTCGAACTCATCGGAAAAGCCGCGACGTTTCCGATGAGAAAAGCGCACGAACGCCTGAATCGGCGCGCAAAGGCCCCGGCCACGCCAAATGTTATGATCGGAAACATTATTCGCCCGATCAAGCGCATACCCGACCAGCAGCAAGCCTCATGGACACCCACCTCACCAAATCCGCCGACACGTCCTCCACCGATCTCGGCCGGCGCGTGCGCGCCGCCCGTCAAGCGCAGGATCTGACGCTCGAAACCGCGAGCCGCCTGTGCGGTGTCTCGCGCTCGACGCTGTCGAAAGTCGAAAACGGCCTGATGTCCCCCACGTTCGACGTGCTGCAAAAAATCGTGCTGGGCCTGAAGATCGAAATTGGCGAACTGTTCGGCTCGACGCCGAAAGTCAGCGCGAGCGGCCGGCGCGCGCTGACGCGCAAGAACGAAGGCCAGCGCCACGCTTATCGCGGCTATCAGATGGAGTTGCTCGCCACCGACCTGGCACACAAGGCGATGCTGCCGTTTCGCATCCGCATCTCGGCGCACACGCTCGATGCATTCGACGACTGGGGCCGCCACGAAGGCGAGGAGTTTCTCTACGTGATCAGCGGCAGCGTGTGCCTCTATTCGGAGCTGTACGCGCCGACACATCTGAACACGGGCGACAGCCTCTACTTCGACAGCCGCACGGGCCACGCGGCGGTGTCGACCAGCGAGGAAGACGCCGAAGTGTTGTGGATGGCGACCAATGCGGACCTTCCGCATACACCGCCTGCCGCGAACGAGTCAGCGAAGAAATAAAATAGCGCGCCCTGCACTCAGCGCGCCGCCAGCGCCCGTTGCGCGAGTTGCGCGATATGCAGTGCGTGTCGCCCCGTGCCGTGCTCGATCTGCTCGCGACAACTGAAGCCGTTGGTCAGCACGATCGTTTCCGCATTCGCCGCCATAGCATCGCGCACGGCCTCAAACATGTCCTCGCCGATCTTTTCCGACAACGCGTGATGCTCGATGTTGAAGCCGAACGATCCCGCCATCCCGCAGCAGCCGGTATCGAGCAGCTTCCATTTGACGCCGAGCTTGTTCAGCAACGCCGTGTCGCCCTGCATGCCGAATAGCGCCTTCTGATGACAATGGCCATGCACGATCACATCGGCCGCGAGCGTCGGCCACTCGAACGGCTGACGCGCGACGAATTCGGCAAACAGATATGTTTGCGCGGACAGCTTCTTCGCCAACGCATGATCGGGGAGTTGCTTCAGCAACTCGTCCTTGAACACCGATAGACAGCCAGGTTCCAGACCGACCAGCGGCACGCCGGCGGCGATGTCGTCCGCGAGGTCGTCGACGATATGCGTGAGCAGCTCGCGCGCGCGTTCGAGCAGGCCGAAGTCGTACAGCGGACGCCCGCAACACAAACGTTTCTTCGGCAACACGACGTGCCAGCCGAGTTGCGTGAGCACCTCAGCGGCGGCCTGCGCGATCTCGGGCGTGAAGTGGTCGTTGAATGTATCGACCCACAGGATCACCTTCTTTGCGTCGCCGCCGAGCGCATGAATCGCGGATGCTTGCGACGACGCACTCCGTCTATAAGTTGCAGCGGCGAACCGCGGCAACGCACGCGTCTGCGCCACACCCGCGATCCATTTGCCGAGCGCGGACAAACCGGGCGCCGTCGTCAGAAAGTTCGTCGCGCGCGGAAAACGCGCGGCCCACGGTGCCCATTCGCCGATCCGCCCCATGAACAGCGCCTGACGCGGCCGACGATTGTTCTCATAGTAGTGGGAAAGGAACTCCGCCTTGTACGACGCCATGTCCGTATGCGTCGGGCAATCGGACTTGCAGCCCTTGCATGCGAGGCAGGTATCGAGCGCTTCTTTCACTTCGCGGCTATTCCAGCCGTCGGCGATCACGTCGCCTTGCAGCATTTCCCAGAACAGATGCGCACGCCCGCGCGTCGAGTACTTTTCCTCGCGCGTGCCGCGATAGCTCGGACACATCGTGCCGCCTTCGAGCGAGCGGCATTTGCCCATGCCGATGCAGCGTTCGATCGCACGCTGAAAACCGTCGCCTTCCTGGCTCGTGAACGCGAGCTTCGTATGCAGCATCACCGGCTTGTACGCAGGGCCCATGCGCAGGTTTTCGTCGGCGCGGTATGCATGCACGACTTTGCCCGGATTCAGACGATTCGCCGGGTCCCAGATCGCCTTGAACTGCTCCATCGCCTGCATCAGCTCGGGGCCGTACATGATCGGCAGAAACTCGGCCTTCGCCTGGCCATCGCCGTGTTCGCCCGACAGCGAGCCGCCGAATTCGACCACCAGTTCCGCCGCTTCGCGCAAGAACCCGCGCCACGTCGCGATACCTTCCGCGCTGCGCAGATCGAACGTGATGCGCGCGTGCACGCAGCCGTCGCCGAAATGGCCGTACAGGCTCGTCTCGTAGCCATGGCGATCGACGAGCGCCTGAAACGCGCGCAGATAATCGCCGAGCCGCAGCGGATCGACCGCCGCGTCTTCCCAGCCGACCACCGGATCGGGCTTGTCGCGATCCACTGACAACGCGACCGCCGACGCCCCCGTCTCGCGAATCGACCACACCTTCGCCTGCAACGCGCGATCTTCGACGAGCATCGTCGAGATTTGCGGCCCGGCCGCGCCCGATTGGAAATACGCGGCGGCGTCGCGTGCCTGTTGCAGCACCTCGTCCTGCGTGTCCGCGCCGAATTCGAGCACGACCCACGCCTCGCCTTCGGGCAGCAGTGCGATCTCGTCCTTCTTCAGGCCGCGCGCCTGCAAGCCGCGAATGATCGCGCGGTCGAGTCCCTCGACTGCGATCGGCCCGCAGCGCATGAAATGCGGCACCGCGTCCGCCGCCGTATAGATGTCGGTAAAGCCGACCACGACGATCACGCGCCTGGCCGGACTCTTCACGAGCCTCACTTTCGCCTGCAACGTGACCGCGCACGTGCCTTCGCTACCGACGAGCGCACGCGCGACGTTGAAGCCGTTTTCCGGCAGCAGTTGATCGAGATTGAAGCCTGACACGCGCCGCTTGATCTGCGAGAATTTCGCGCGAATCCGTTCGGCGTAGGTGTCGCGCAGTTGCTTGAGCGCCGCGTAGATTTCGCCTTGTCGGCCACCCGCCGCGGTGATGCGTTCGAGTTCTTCCCCGGAGGTCGGGCCGACCCAGAAACGCTCGCCGTCGAAGGTCGCGATTTCGAGCGCTTCGATGTTCTCGACGGTCTTACCGGCCATCACCGAATGCGCGCCGCACGAGTTGTTCGCGATCATGCCGCCGAGCGTGCAGCGGCTATGCGTGGCGGGATCGGGTGCGAACGTGAGGCCGTGCTGTTCGGCGGCATCGCGCAAGGAGTCGCACACCACGCCCGGCTCGACGACCGCGACGCCCGCAAGCGGATCGATCGAGACGACGCGGTTCAGATACTTGCTCGCGTCGGCCACGACCGCGACGTTCACGCATTGGCCGTTCTGCGACGTGCCGCCACCGCGCGCGAGAAACGGCACGTCGTTGCGACGGCATGCGGCGAGCGTTGCGAGCAGATCGTCGATATCGGCCGGCACCACGACACCGAGCGGGACTTGCCGATAGTTCGACGCATCCGCTGCGTACAATGCTTTGGAACCCGGATCGAATCGCACCTCGCCGCGCACGTGCTCGCGCAGGTCGCTTTCGAGCGCCTGCAATAGCTCCGCGCTGGCCGAGAAAGGCGTGGCGACACGCGGTTCATGCAAAGCACCCCGCTGCGCGCCAACCCGCCGCTCTTCATCCAATGACAATGACGTCCCCACTGCGCACCTCGTCTGCGATGCCGGCGCTCGCGCCGCCGTAAGCGCTCAGGCCGCCTGGCTCGCGGTCATCCGGAAGATGCCCTGTGCGTTGCCCGCGTCGAAACGCAGGTCCGTTTCCCAGCGGCGCGCGTCCTGATCGAAACTGCGCTTGCGCGTAATGAATTCGTAGAACGAGCCCGGCACGTCGCGCGTGACGACGCTGCCGTCGGCCGCGCGAAATTCACGCTGCACGACATCCGCGCGATACGCGGTCTGGAACACGCGGCCGGAACGCGAATGCTCGACTTCGGGCTTCATCGGCCGACCCTTCGCCTTCTGTTCGTCCGACAGCTTGAAGACGTCCGCGACGCGATCGGTCGCGTGATTGAACGCGTTACCTTCGGTAGCGATCCACGCCATCTCCGCCGATTCCTTCAACAATACTTCGTAATCGGCTTCGCGTGGCATCTCGTGCTGACGCGCGAACGCACCGACGATCACCGGTAGCAACTCCTGCGCCGCATCGAGCGGCAGCACGCCATCGCGTTCGAGTTCCCACAAGAGGCCATGGGCGCGCGGCGTCAACGGATCGCGCGAGGCACCGATCACGTTCGTCACCGCCTGCTGGAACGCCGCGGAAAAACGCTCCGGGTGCAGTTCGCTGACGAAGAACTGCGCGATCTCGTCGGCGGCGTCCTCATGCGCCCACGCGCGGCCGGTCATGCCGAGACGATCGAGCGGGTAACGGCCGTTGATCCGAAAGCCGAGCGGCCGCAGGATGCGCGCGAACGCGGCCTCGCCGGGCGGCAGCGCGCCGCTGTGCGGCCAGCGCACGGTGCGCAGCGCGCCATGATCGAAGTACACGCTGCCGCCGGCGGCGACGGTTTCCTCCGTATAGCGGCGGCCGTTTTCCGAGCGCGCGAGCAGATCGTCGAACAGCGCCATGTTTATCGCCTGTGCGAGTTCGGCGCGCGTGACGCTGCCGCTTTCCCACTCGTTCAACACACGCGGATGATTCAGCGTCGCAAAAAGGCGCGCGGCTTTCTCCGCGCCCAGCAGCTTCACCAGTAGTTGTTCGACGTTCGCATTCTTCAGGTTTCGCATCCGGCTTCTCCACGCTATACGTTGAGCGCTGCACGAGCGCCTCATAACGGGCGAGATTATTCGAAATGCGCTGCGCCCCGTAAAGCGAGATAAACTCGCCACTTGATGCGTTTTTGGAATTAACGTGCGAAAGTTCAAGATTCCCAACATGGGCGCGCTGCTCGCGTTCGAAGCCGCCGCGCGGCACCAGAGCTTCACGCATGCGGCGCGCGAACTGTTCCTCACCGAAAGCGCGGTGTCGCGACAGATCAATACGCTCGAAAGCAATCTCGGCGTGCGGCTGTTCGTGCGCGTCAAGCAACGCGTGGTGCTGACGCGCGCGGGCAAGGTCTACAGCGCGCAGGTGAGACGCTCGCTCGAACACCTCGATCGCGACACGCTATCGATCATCGCGCACGGCAGCGGCGGCGGCTATCTGGAACTCGCGGTATTGCCGACGTTCGCATCGCAATGGCTGATTCCGCGCATGGCCACATTCAATGAACAATACCCGGACGTGCGCGTGAACATGGGCGTGCGTACCGCGACGTTTCCGTTCGCCGAGACGCATTTCGAAGCGGCAATTCATTACGGCAAGCCGACGTGGCCGGGTACGTCGGCCGATTTTCTGTTCCGCGAGGAAGTGGTGCCGGTCTGCGCGGCGAATCTGCTGAAGCGGCCGGTCCGCAACGTCGCCGAATTGCTCAACTATCCGCTGCTGCATTCGACGACGCGACCCGACGGCTGGGCGAACTGGTTCTCGAATCTCGGCGTCGACGACAACCGCACGATGCAGGGCGTGCGCTACGAACTGCACACGATGCTGATCAGCGCTGCCGCGGCCGGACTCGGCATCGCGCTGGTGCCGCGCTTTTTCGTCGACACGCAGTTGCAGCAGTTCGGTCTCGTGATTCCGTTCGACACACCCGCGCTCGCCGTGGCCGCGTACTACCTTGTCTATCCGACCGAGTTGAGTCACGGCAAGCCGCTCGCGAGTTTCCGCGAGTGGCTGCTGCGTGAGGCCGCCGCATACGGCGCGATTTATCCGGAGTTGGTGGAGCGGCCCGAGGGGGCGTGAGGTGACGAAAGCCGCATGCGTGAGTGATCCAATCACGCAGCGACTACGCGCAGTGTTCAGCTGCCGGTGCGTGCCTGGGCCAATGCGGCAAGATTGCCTTCGCCGAAGCCATGATGTCCCTGGCGTTGCACGATCTCGAAGAAAATCTCGCCGGCGCGGCGCCGCACGAAGGTCTGGAAAAACAGCAGCGGCACGCCGTCCGCGCCGATCTCGCCATCTACGAGCACATGCGTGCGCCGCAGTCGCTCGACATCGAGCCCGTGGCCCGGCAAACGTGCATCGAGCTGCTCGTAGTAGCGCGGCGGCGGCTCGACGAATTCGACGCCGTTCGCGAGCAGACGCTCGACGCACGCGAAGATGTCGTCGGTGGCGAGCGCGATGTGCTGCACGCCTTCGCCCGGATGATCGGGCAAATACTCGTGCATCAGGTTGGTCCGGCCCGTGCCTTCCTCGTACAGCGGCACGCGGATCGCGCCGCACGGCGACACCATCACGCGCGATTCCGCCGACACATGCCAGTTGGCGTGCAGCTCGTGGATCTCGCGGAAATTCAGCAGGTCGCGATAGAAGTCGATCCACTCCTGCATGCGGCCTTCGCCAACGGTTTGCGTCAGATGGTCGACCGCGATCAGGCCGCTGCCCGCGTGATTCAGATCGGCTGCGGCCGTGTCGATTTCGATGGGCCGGAAGTCGATGTCGAAGATCGAGATATCGCCGAGGCCGCCGCGCTGACCGCCCCGCCCGCGCCAACGATCGACGAAATAGATGTGCGAATCGCCGATGCCTTGAATGGCCGGAATCAGCAGTTCGCCGGCACCGAGGCGTTCGCCTTCGAACGCCCACGCGCCGAGTTCCACCGCGCGTTCGAACGCGCGCTGTGCGTCGGCGACGCGAATCCCGATCGCGCAGATGCCGACCCCGTATTCTTCCGCGTAGCGCGCTGCGAACGAATCGGGCTCCGCGTTGATCAGGAAATTCATCTCGCCCTGGCGATACAGCGTCACATCCTTGCTGATATGACGCGCGATCGCCTTGAAGCCGAGCCGCGTGAAAGTCTCGCCGAGCGCCTGCGGATCGCGCGCGGCGAACTCGACGAACTCGAGGCCGGCCGTGCCGAGCGGATTGTGCTGCGGCGCCAATACGGCGCGCTGCGCGGCCTCTGGAGTGGGCAAGTCGCTGGGCATGGCAATCTCCTTGTACGGTCTTTCGACGCGGGGGCCGGTCTTTCCGGGTTCGGCGCGAAGTGTTCCGGTCGTTCGCGAGGGGCTGCGTGGTGCGTGCTCGCTCGTGGCGCGCACGCGGCGTGCCGCAGGAACAACGGGCTGCGGCGGCTTTCGCACCGTGTTTTTACACCGGGTCGCGGGGCGTTCGCAACCGTCTGCCCCGCGCGACCTCGCGCACCGCCTCGATGAACGCGCGTCCCACCGTCGACGGCTGCGTATCCGAGCGACGAATCAGCCCCACCGGCTCGCCGGTGCCCGCAAACGGCAGCGGCAAGCGCACCAGCATGCCGTGCGCGAGTTCGTATTCGACCGCGCTTTGCGGCACGAACCACACCGCGCCGTTTTCGAGCGTCAGCGCGCGCCCCGTCGATACCGACAGCACCTCGACGAACGCCGACAACGGCGGCACGCCCCACGCGCCGAGCAGGCTCTCGGCCGATTGGCGGATCAGCGTGCCGAACGGCGGCAGCACGATCGGAAATTCCTCCAGCGACGTGGCGGGCAAGGCCTTCCCTTGCGCCAGCGGATGCCCGGCGCGCACGACCGCGATCAGCGGCTCGGTAAACAGTTGCTCGAAACTCAGGCCGACCATCCGCTCCGGGTCCGCGAGGCGGCCGATCGCGAATTCGATCGACCCCGCTTTCAGGCGTTCGAGCAATTCCGGATTTGCGCCGGTCGCGAGGCGCACGATCACGCGCGGCCACTGCGTCGCGAACTGTCTCAGCACGGGCGGTACAAGCACCGCGGCGACGGTGGGCAGCACACCGACTTCGAGCGTCGCGGCGGCCGCGCCCTCGGCCCGCGCAAGCAGATCGACGCCCTGGCGCAGCGCGCTCACGCAGGCGCTCGCGTGCGGCATGAAAAGCTGCCCCTCGCGCGTCGGCACCGCGCCGTGACGGCCGCGCTCGAACAGCTTCACGCCGAGAATGGTCTCCAGCTCGGCGACCGTCTTCGATACCGCCGGCTGCGTGATGGACAAACTGTCCGCCGCCCGCTGGACGCTGCCGAACTGCGCGACGGCCAGAAAGCACTGGAGATGACGGAATTTGACGCGGCTATCCGCGAGACTGCGTTGCATAACGGAAGGTTATACGAAACGGGCAAAAACGTCATTTTTCATAACCGCACGCTTTGTATAAAGTGCGAGTCATAACGCCGCATCCCCCGATTCCTCCAACGGAGACACCTCATGGAAGATTCAATTCTTTCGCCGCGAGATTTCGCGTCCCATCCCGAGTACATCTATCCGCCGTACGGTTCGTCGGTCAAACGCGGTCCGTCGCGTCCGCTGATTCCGCTGAAGGAACGGCTGCGCGACCAGCGCGTACCGGTCTACGGCACCGACGACCTCGACCCGCTCGACAGCGACCTGACCCGCAACGCGGTGCGCAATGGCGAACCGCTCGGCGAGCGCATCATCGTGACGGGCCGTGTGCTCGACGAAGGCGGCCGCCCGGTGCGCAACACGCTGGTGGAAGTCTGGCAAGCGAACGCCGCCGGCCGCTATGTGCACAAGGCCGATCAGCACGACGCGCCGCTCGACCCGAACTTCCTCGGCGCGGGCCGCTGCATCACCGACAACGAAGGCCGTTACCGCTTCATGACCATCAAGCCGGGCGCGTATCCGTGGGGCAACCATCCGAACGCCTGGCGTCCGCAGCACATCCATTTCTCGCTGTTCGGCGACCACTTCGGCTCGCGTCTCGTCACGCAGATGTACTTTCCCGGCGATCCGCTGCTCGCATTCGACCCGATCTACCAGGGCACGCCCGAGCGCGCCCGTGAGCGCATGGTCTCGAAGTTCTCGCTCGACACCACGCAAGAGGCCTACGCGCTCGGCTACGATTTCGACATCGTGCTGCGCGGCCCGAACGAAACCCCGATGGAGCGCTAAGCCATGACGACTCTCAAGCAAACGCCTTCGCAAACCGTTGGTCCGTACTTCGCCTACGGTCTTTGCCCGCAGCAATACGATTTCGACTTCAAGAGCCTGTTCACAAACGTTCTGGCCGACATGGAAGCGGCCGGCGAGCACATCACGATCGTCGGTCAGGTGTTCGACGGCGACGGCAAGGTGATCGGCGACGCGATGATCGAGATGTCGCAAGTCGACTCGAACGGCCACTATCCGGAATCGCGCGAAGAAATTTTGAAGACGGGCTTTCACGGCTTTGCGCGCGTCGGTACGGGCACGGATCCGCACAAGCGCTTCATCGTCGAGACGGTGAAGCCGGGCCGCCCGAATCCCGACGAAGCGCCGCACATCGACGTCATCCTGACGATGCGCGGCATGCTGCTACACACGTTCACGCGCATCTATTTCGAGGACGAAGCGCAGGCGAACGAGCAGGACACCGTGCTGGCGTCGGTGCCGGCCGAGCGCCGTAATACGCTGATCGCGCGCCGCGTTGCCGGTACGGCCAACGTGTATCGCTTCGACATCCACATGCAGGGCGATCAGGAAACCGTGTTTTTCGACCTGTGATGCGCGATTCGTCGCGAGACTCCGAGCAGTAAAGATCGAGCCCGCCTTGCGCGGGCTTTTTTGCGCGCGGGCGTTTCGCGGTGCGCCTGCGCGCGCTCAGCAGCGGAAATGATCGATGCTTTGTCCGGCGTGAATCGCGCGCGCGAGCCACGCCGGTTTATCGCCGCGACCGTCCCACGTGTTACCGAACGCGTCGCGATACAGCACCGCGGCCACGGCGTTCGCATCGGCTTCGAGCGATTCGGCCAGCGCTTCGAATGTGATGCCGTGGTCGTCCATGCGTCGGCGGATCCACGCGATCATGCGCTCGCGCAGGTTCTCGTCGCGTTCGAACAGTCGTTGTTGTTGTTTCATAACGTATTGGTGTCGCAGCTCTTGCTGGCATTAGACAAACGGGCAACTCGCATAGCAACGCGAGGCTCGTGCGTAATTCAATTTGAATGGAAGCAATTCGACGAATTCACGCGATCCATGCAAATGCGTGAAAACCCGCGTTTGCAAGTGATGCCTGTCAGATCCTGAATTAAAGCGCCTGAGTTGAAGCGCTGGAATCAGGCGAATCGGCTACTCGAAAAATCGGCGTGGCTCGAATTGCGCCCGTGTTTCGCGTCGTGCGTCGCCTCGTCGTGACGAGGGAGCTTCCGCGTATGGAAAGTCATTCTAGCATTCGATGTGTTTTGGCCGCAGCAAAGAACTTTTTCTAATTGCATTGATTGCGCGACTTCCGAGTTTTCGGTATTCGTGGCTTCCGCCGCGCGATTGGCGGACAATGCGAGACTCTGTATTCGCCAGAACTTCTGGCATCGGCCCGACATCAGGAGACACGACCATGCCCGCCTCGACCGCCATCCTCACGATCCTCGCCGCGCTGCTATTGGGCGCGATGAGTCCGGGGCCCAGCTTCGTCATCGTCGCACGCAATGCGATCGGTCTGTCGCGCGGCGACGGTCTCGCGACAGCGCTCGGCATGGGCATCGGCGGTGTGTTTTTTAGCGGCATCGCGCTGCTCGGGCTCTATACGCTGCTCGCGACGGTCGAATGGCTCTACGTCGGGCTGAAAGTGGCCGGCGGCGTCTACCTGGTCTATCTGGCGTCGAAAATCTGGCGCGGCGCCGCGAAGCCGCTCGCGTTCAGCGAAACGCGAGCCGGCAGCGGCGGCAATCCGCGCAAGTCGTTCTGGATCGGCTTGAGCACGCAGCTCAGCAATCCGAAAACGGCTGTCTATTACGGCAGTATCTTCGCTGCGCTGCTGCCGCAGCATCCGCCGGTGTGGTGCTATTTCGCGCTGCCGCCGGCGATCTTCGCGATCGAGGCGGGCTGGTATACGATCGTCGCACTGTGCTTTTCGAGCCAACGGCCGCGCGAAATCTATCTGCGCTGGAAGGGGTGGATCGATCGCATCGCCGCGAGCGCGGTGACCGCGCTGGGCCTGCGGCTGATTTTTAACGCGCACAAGGTGGGAATTTGACGGCAACACGAAGCGGCGCGCGCCGTCGCGACTCGATGCGCGCCACTCGCGCCGCCCTGAATCAGCGGTAATCGCGGCGCGTCACCCTTTCCCCTCCGCCTTGATCCGCGCGCGCAACTCGAACTTCTGGATCTTCCCCGTCGACGTCTTGGGCAACTCGCCAAAGCGCACCGCCTTCGGCAACTTGTAGCCGGCCAGAAACAGCCGGCAGTGCGCGATGATTTCCTCCTCGGTCACCTGCGCGCCTTCCTTCAACTCGATGAACGCGCACGGCACCTCGCCCCACTTCGGATCGGCCATCGCGACCACCGCCGCCACCGACACCGCGGGATGCCGGTACAGCGTGTCCTCGACCTCGATGCTCGAAATGTTCTCACCGCCCGAAATGATGATGTCCTTGCTGCGGTCGCGGATGCGGATATAGCCGTCGGCCGTGCGCACGCCGAGATCGCCGGTATGGAACCAGCCGCCGTTGAAAGCCGCTTCGGTCGCGCGCTCGTTCTTCAGATAGCCCTTCATGCAGATGTTGCCGCGAAACATGATCTCGCCGATCGTTTCGCCGTCGTCCGGCACCGGCGCGAGCGTGTCCGCATCGAGCACCGCGACCGCCGCCTGCAGGTGATAACGCACGCCCTGGCGCGCGGTCAGGTCGGCGCGGATTTGATCGTCGAGCGCGTCCCATTCGTCCTGCTTTGCGCAGACGGCCGCCGGTCCGTAGGTTTCGGTGAGCCCGTACACGTGCGTCAGATCGAAGCCGATCTGCTTCATCTTCGCGATCACCGCGGGCGGTGGCGCGGCGCCCGCGACCATCGTCGACACGCGATGCGTGATGCCCCCGCGCCATTCGGCCGGCGCATTCACGAGCGAACTCTGTACGATCGGCGCTCCGCAGTAATGCGTGATGTGTTCGCGGCGAATCAACTCGAACACGATCTTCGCGTCGAACTTGCGCAGACAAACGTTGACGCCCGCGCGGGCGGCCACCGTCCACGGAAAGCACCAGCCGTTGCAGTGGAACAGCGGCAGCGTCCACAGATAGACCGCGTGCTTCGGCATGTCCCATTCGAGAATGTTGCTCAGCGCGTTCAGATATGCGCCACGGTGATGGTAGACGACGCCCTTCGGGTCACCGGTCGTGCCCGATGTGTAGTTCAGCGCGATCGCGTCCCATTCGTCGGCGGGCGAGGTCCACTCGAAGGACGGGTCGCCGGTTTGCAGGAACTGCTCATAGTCTGTCGCGCGAATGAACTGCGCGGCGTCGGCGGGCTGCGCGTCGGCCACGCTGATCACGCGGAGCTCCGGGAATTCTAGCGCCGCGCGATGCGCGAACTCGCCGTATTCGGTGTCGACGATCAGCGCCTTCGCCTCACCGTGGCGCAGCATGAACAGCAGCGTCGCGACGTCGAGCCGCGTGTTCAGTGTATTCAGCACGGCGCCGGCCATCGGCACGCCGAAGTGCGCCTCGACCATCGGCGGGATGTTCGGCAGCAGCGCGGCGACCGTGTCGCCGCGGCCGATGCCGGCCTCGTGCAGCGCGCTCGCGAGCCGCCGCGCACGCTCATAGGTCTCGCGCCAGTTGCGGCGGATCTCCCCATGGACGATCGCGAGCCGCTCGCCATACACTTGCGCTGCGCGCACGAGGAAATCGATCGGCGTCAACGGGACATAATTGGCCTCGCGCCGCCCGAGGCCTTCGTCGAACATGTGCTGTGTCATTGCTTCGTCTCCTGAGGCGCGAGCCGCGCCGCCGATTGTCGTGACCGTGTTCTATGAATGAACCAGGGCCTAGCCTAGCAATTGTCGTCATGAACTGTCTGTCATTCAAATGACAGAGTGGCGCCACTGACGCCCCGCCTTGACCTGGCTCAGCCGGCACCGCTCCCAAACCGCTTATCGCCGATGACCGACGCTCCGCTGACTGACCGCGCCGACACCCGGCCGCCCCAACGTGTCGCGCCCGCCGACCTCGCGCGACTGTTCGTCGCGTGCGCGTGGTTTCGCGCGCTCGCCGCCGATCATCAGGCGATGGTGCTCGCCAGCACACACGCCGAGCGCTTTGAAAGCGGTGCGTGGATCGCCCGCCGCCAGCAACCGTCCGACTATTGGATCGGCGTGCACTCGGGGCTCGTCAAGCTCGCTATCTACAACGCGTCGGGCCGCAGCTGCACGCTGTCGGGCGTGCCGCCGGGCGGCTGGTTCGGCGAAGGCAGCGTGATCAAGCGCGAATTGCGCAAATACGACGTGGCCGCGATCCAGCCGTCGCTCGTGATGTTCGTGCCGTCCGCGACCTTCCATGCGTTGCTCGAATCGAGTCTGCCGTTCACGGGCTTCGTGATCCGGCAATTGAACAACCGGATGGGGGAATTCATCGCGTCGATCCAGAACACCCGGCTGCTCGACGTGGACGCACGCGTCGCGCAATCGCTCGCGCAGCTGTTCAATCCGGATCTGTATCCGGACACGGGTCGCACACTGGCGATTTCACAGGAAGAAGTCGGTCTGCTCGCGGGAGTGTCGCGGCAGCGCATCAATCAGGCGCTGCAGAACCTCGAGAAGCTGCGGATTTTGCGACTGTCGTATAACCGGATCGAGGTGCTCGATCTCGAGCGGCTGGCTGCGTACGGGCGGGAACAGATCTAGCGGCGCGACTGGCGCTCGCTACCCGGCGCGCACGCCGCCCTTGCGCGTCGCGCGCGTTTCGAGAGCGTCGTCGGTCTTGAACAGCGCGAGCATGATCGCGCTCAACACGCCCGTTTTTTTCCAGCGCAGATAGTAGCGATGCGCGGTCTGGTACGGGACGTAGTGCTCGGGCATTGCGCTCCACGGCGCGCGCGTGTGCAGCACCCACATCACGCTATTGAGCACGTGGCGAATTTCGATCGGCGGACGACCACGGCGCGGGCCGTCATCATGCAAGGTTTCAGGTAACAGCGGCGCGACCCGCTGCCATTGCTCGTCGGTCAGCTCCTGAACGACCGGCGAGGTCGCGATGGATTCGGAAGATGGACTATTCATGCGTGAAAGCGCACGCGTAAAACGCGTGCTGGCGTCGCCCCGAAAGTCGTGTCGATACGTCAATTCGCTCGAGACTACTCGAAGCTTGCCTGGGAGAAAGTCAACTTTTTGTCACCAGGAACGGCGCAATTGTCAAAAATGGCAATAGGTCATTGCGCGAGAGCGGCGATGGCGCGGCACGGACGGTGATCTATCATCGGCGCGCCCGGCGGCGCCCCACTCGGCGCGCGCCGCGTCCGAACTAGAGAATCTCTCCACACGCAGGAAGTCCTTTGAGACCCATCCGCTTTATCAAGACCGCCGCGCTCGTCGGCGGCGCCGCCGTTGCCGCGACGTCCGAACAAGCTTCGGCACAAAGCTCGATCACGCTGTATGGCGTCGCCGACGTCAGCGTGCGCTATCTGACGAACTCGAACGCCAAAAACGACGATCGTCGGCTCGGCCTCGGATAGCCGGCGTTTTTTTTCAAAGGCCTGACGGTGGCCGCGATGTACTCATTCGGCACGAACTCGGAATCGACCGGCGGCGGCGGCTTCTCGGGCCAGGTGCCAGGCCATCTCGGCGCGGGCAAGATGTACGGCTTCACGCTGTCGTACGTGGCGGGTCCGCTGTCGGTCGCGGCCGGCGTGCAGCAGAACAGCGACAACAGCAATCACAAGCAGACCATCTTCAACGCGAACGCGGTCTATGCGTTCAACTCGACGAAGCTGTACGTCGGCTATCTGCATTCGAAGGACGACACCGGCTTCGTCGACAGCGCGCTCGCGCAGCAGACGCTCGTGGCGGGCGTCGATATCGTCAAGGGCTCGGGCCGCATCGACAACGGACCGTTCGCCGGCGTCACGTGGCATGCCACGCGCGCGCTGACGCTGACGGGCGCCGCGTACTACGACCACATGTCGAACGCGGCGAGCGGCGCCGGTCAGCTCGGCAGTGGCTATCGCTACAGGTTCGTCGCACTGGCCGAGTACGCGCTGTCGAAGCGCACCGAGGTGTACGGCACCATCGATTTCGACAAGGTGTCGGGCGCGGCGTCGGTCGAACTGCCGGGCCGCGACAACCAGACCGGCGTTGCGCTCGGTTTGCGGACAATTTTCTGAATCGTTTCACGTCGTCATGGCAAAACGGGCGTCCCCAGGGACGCCCGTTTTTTTCGCCTCGCATACGGAAACCGGCTCACCGGTCTGCCGCGCGCATAAAAAAAGGTGCCGCGAACGGCACCTTTCTGTACTACAGGCAGCTTCTGCTGAAGCTTAGAAGCGGTGACGCAGACCGACCGTAGCAGCCGTCTGGTTCTTCGACGACGAGGTCGGAACCGTGTTGTCGCCGCTGTAGATCGAAGCCACGCCGCCGTCACCCATTGCGTGCTGGTATACAGCCTGAGCGTAGACGTCGGTGCGACGCGACAGCGAGTAGTCAGCCTGCAGGCCGATCTGGTGGTAACGGGTCTTCATGTCGTTACCGTCGGCGTTGATGCCGTAGCCGCGCGCGTCGGTGAACGTGTACGCGACGCCGAGAGCCATAGCCGGGGTCACGTTGTACTTGCCGTTGATTTCGTAGTTGTTGGTGTGGCCTTGACGCTGACCAGGAGCTGCACCAACCAGGTTGTCGACGCGCGATTGCGTCCATGCCACGCCAACCAGCGCCGGGCCGAAGCCGTACGAAGCGCCTGCGCCGAACTGACGCTGACGGAAGTCGCCTTGCAGCACGCCCGCGGTGTTCGCCAGAACGCCGTCCGATGCGCCGCTTGCGTTAGCAGCCGGGTTGTTTTGCTGAGCGTAGGCAGCACCGAGGTGCAGGCCTTGCCACTGGTATGCGGCGCCCAAGCTGTACTGACGGTTGTTTGCGAAGCCACCAGCCTGGTTCGAGAAGCCGTACGTGCCGCCGAACGTGAAGCCAGCGTAGTTAGCGCTCGAGTACTTGACCGAGTTGTTGACCGACAGACCACCGTTGGTGTTCAGGTTGTCGTTGTTGAACGGGTGCGCGAAGTACGTGCCGCCCCAGCTGCCCGTTGCGGTCAGCGGTGCGAGGTAGTCCTGCGCTGCGTCGTACTGGCGACCCAGCGTGACCGTACCGAATTGCGAGCTCGACAGACCGACGAAGGCCTGGCGGTTGAACATGCCGTTGTTGTTAGCGTACTTGCCGTTGTTGATGTTGAAGCCGCTTTCCAACGTGAAGATTGCCTTCAGACCGCCGCCCAGATCTTCCGAACCACGCAGGCCGAACATGCTCTGGTTGATGCCGCCGCTACCTGCTGCCCACTTGGAGTTGTGGGCAACGTTGCTGGTGTACGTCAGACCTGCGTCGAGCAGACCGTACAGGGTCACGCTGCTTTGTGCGTGAGCGACCGAAGCGAACGATGCGGCAGCCGAAACGACGATGAGACTCTTTTTCATGGGAACTCCAATTCGAAAAATTTATACGGGGAGCAGGACCTGCTTCAGCAGCCGATGCATCGCATTTGCCACCGCCCGCTTGGCCGAACCGTGGGGATCGACCGGGCACCCTTGAAGCGAAGCGTGAGTGTAGGGGGACACCCTGGTACCGACGCAGGCAATTCACGCAACAGGATTTTTCGAAATTCGCAACAATGTTGGAGCCGATGGGGATAACTTCTTGTTTTTCCACCGTTTATTGCAAGATCTAGGTGCCGGATCGCCAGCTCCACCCAAAACGAATTTGCAACGCGTCAATATTCTAAGTTGCGCGTTTGCAACAGTGCTTTAATACGCGTGACGTAATCGGGTCGGAGCAAATTGACGAAAAGACCCGCCATATTTTTTGTAATCAAATGGTTGAAGTGACGGTTTTCCGGGTCGTGTGAGATTTATTTTTGAAGCGCCGGAACTTAATAGAGTTAAATGCAGTCTTGCTCGCACCCGCCAATTAATGGTTTCCGGCGGGGCGATTAACTCGTCGAATCACCAAGACGGCTTATTCACCTAATCTTTATTGACCGAGGCAAGCAATCGCTGCCGCCCCCGGGCAGCGCAACGGTTCGAGCCCACCGCGTCGAATCAGCATTCACTATTGAGACACTGCCATTGCGGCGGTCTTCTGATTTCTCGCTTTAGCGAGCACCCTCTGTCACGTCTCTATAAGATGCGCGTGCGATTCGAAAAAACCTTCAGCACGGGCGTTGCCCGGAGGTGAATTGCGACGCCGGCCGCCGCGTGACAAGACCCGCGCTGAAAACGGACGGCATGCATCGACATGCCTTCCGCATTCAATTAACGGCGGGGTTGCGCCCGCTTTTACACGGAGTTTCCCTGATTACGCGTGATCACCGCTTATGGCTGGCGCGGAGCGCGCTTAAGCGCCTCCTCGTCCGCGGGCGAGGCCCGGCGCGAGCGGGTCGGTGTCGGGCGGTGTGTGGGGCAACGGACGCCGCTCGCCGGGGTTGAGGCTGGCACTGGGTCGCCCAGCGGAGGCAGTCGAAGGCCGCCCAAAAACAAAAAAGGGTTCCGGAATTCGGAACCCTTTTTTCGATACTTTGGTGGGCCGGGTGGGGTTCGAACCCACGATGTCCTTTCGGAGGTGGATTATGAGTCCACTGCCTGCAACCAACACGGCGTCCAGCCCAAGAAAAAAAGACCCGGTCGTGAAGGCCGGGCCCGTTTCGTCGATTGGCCGACATACTACACGAAAAAGGAGCCTCCGCAACCGCTTCGCTTCGGCGAAACGACCGGGAGGCCCCTTTGATCGCATCATTTGCGGCCAACCGCGGCCGTCGCCGTCAATTCCCTTCGAGGAATGACTTCAGCTTGTCCGAACGGCTCGGATGACGCAGCTTGCGCAGCGCCTTCGCCTCGATCTGACGAATTCGCTCACGCGTCACGTCGAACTGCTTACCGACTTCTTCGAGCGTGTGATCCGTGCTCATCTCGATACCGAAACGCATGCGCAACACCTTCGCTTCGCGCGGCGTCAGCGAATCGAGCACGTCCTTCACGACGTCGCGCATACTCGCGTGCAACGCCGCATCCGCCGGGGCGACCGTGTTCGTATCTTCGATGAAGTCGCCCAGATGAGAATCGTCGTCGTCACCGATCGGCGTTTCCATCGAGATCGGCTCCTTCGCGATCTTCATGATCTTGCGGATCTTGTCTTCCGGCATTTCCATCTTCTCGGCCAGCGTCGCCGGATCCGGCTCGAGACCGGTTTCCTGCAGGATCTGACGCGAGATGCGGTTCATCTTGTTGATCGTTTCAATCATGTGAACCGGAATCCGGATCGTGCGCGCCTGGTCGGCGATCGAACGCGTAATGGCCTGGCGGATCCACCACGTCGCATACGTGGAGAACTTGTAGCCACGACGGTATTCGAACTTGTCCACCGCCTTCATCAGGCCGATGTTGCCTTCCTGAATCAGGTCGAGGAACTGCAGACCGCGGTTCGTGTACTTCTTCGCGATCGAGATCACGAGACGCAGGTTGGCCTCGGTCATCTCGCGCTTCGCCTGGCGCGCCTTAAGCTCGCCGGCCGCCATCTGACGGTTGGTTTCCTTCAGGTCCTTCAGCGGCAGCACCACGCGCGCCTGCAGATCGAGCAGACGTTGCTGCTGTTCGCGGATCGCCGGAATGTTGCGCGTGAGGATTGCGCTATACCCGTGACCTTCGGCGACGATCTTGTCGGCCCATTCGAGGTCCGTCTCGCTGCCCGGGAAACGCGCGATGAATTCCGCACGCGGCATGCCGCACTTGTCGACGACCGTATGCAGGATCTGACGCTCGACCTGACGCACTTCATCCACCTGCGCGCGCAGCGTGTCGCACAGACGCTCGACGGTACGCGCGGTGAAGCGGATCGTCATCAGCTCGTTCTGGATGGTTTCCTGCGCCTTCAGATACGACTTGGACTTGTAGCCTTCCTTCTCGAACGCGCGACGCATCTTGTCGAACCATTCGCTGATCGACGCGAATTTTTCGAGCGACGCGCGCCGCAGCGCTTCGAGCTGCGCGGCGTTGGCGGTGGCTTGCGCCGCGCCATCGTCTTCTTCCTCGTCCTCTTCGTCCTCTTCCTCGGCTTCCTCGTCTTCATTCTCGATCGCTTCCGCCTCCTGCGCGGAGAAGCCGTCGGCGTCTGCCGCGTCGGCGTCGATCAGACCGTCGACGAGTTCGTCGATGCGCGCTTCGTCGTTGGCGACGCGCTCGGCCATCGCGAGAATGTCGGCGATCGTGGTCGGGCACGCGGAGATGGCCATCACCATGTGCTTCAGGCCGTCTTCGATGCGCTTCGCGATTTCGATTTCGCCTTCACGCGTAAGCAGCTCGACCGTGCCCATTTCGCGCATGTACATACGCACGGGATCGGTGGTGCGGCCAAATTCGGAGTCGACGGTGGACAGCGCGACTTCAGCTTCCTCTTCGACTTCGTCGTCCGACGAAGCCGCGGGCGCGTTGTCGTTGAGCAGCAGCGTTTCAGCGTCCGGGGCCTGTTCGTAGACCGCGACGCCCATGTCGTTGAACGTGCTGATGATGCCTTCGATCGCCTCGGTCTCGGTGAAGTTGTCCGGCAGGTGATCGTTGATTTCAGCGTACGTGAGGAAGCCGCGCTCCTTGCCGAGCTTGATCAGGGCGCGCAGCTTGGAGCGACGCTCCTCGAGTTCCTCCACCGTGCCAGGCTGCGACGACGCGAACGCATCCTTCAGCAGCGCTTTTTCCTTTGCACGACGGTCGCGAGCCTTGACCTTCTCCGGCTTGCCCGGTGCGGCGGCAGCGGTTTCTTCGGTCTGGGTTGCATCGTCATCGACGGGTACTTCATTCAGCTTTTTCGTCATGGAGTTCGCCGTACCGGCTGTAGTCTCGACCCCCGGCTGTTGGACAACAGCCGGTTGAACCGTGGATACTGAAGTCACGCGCGCTACCGCATCGTCCTGAACGGCAGCCGCTTCCCTTGCGCTTCTGACACCCGCCCGCTTGGCAGCCGGCGGTGCTACAGCTTTCGCCGCCCGAACCGGTGCGGCCTGCGCGGCCGCAGTGGTCGACGACTTCTTCCCGGCAGCCGGTGCAACGCTGACAGCAGACGTTCTTCTGGCGGATGCAGTCAGCTTGGCTTCGGTAACTTTTCCGGTGCGCTCTTTAGCGCGTGAGCCCGTTGCATGATTTCCGCCTGTCGTCTTTGCCATCGCATCGCCTTTCGCCTTTGCTAGGAAAACCCTTGAAAAAACAAACCGCTAGAAACTTTTGATTATACCATCCGAGGTTTCGGCCTCGCCGCTACAGCCCGAGTTGACGCTTCATGTCGGCCCGCTTCCGGTTGAGCTCCGAAAACTCGGCAAACTCTTCCGGCGTATGCCGCGACTGTCGCGAAAGCTGTTCGAGACGATCGCAATAAGCGTCGTATCGCATCTTCAAAATCGCGGCTTTCAGCTCCTCGCCGACAATTCGTTCCTGCTCGCGCCGTTCCTCGATGACGGCCGCGTCCTGCGGATCTTTCAGCAGCAAATCCCGGACGTTTTCATCATAGTCTAGAATTTTGCGAAAGATTTCCTCGAAAGTTGGGGCGTTCGCGCCATTTCGCAAGAGATCGGACAACAACTGGAACGCTGCCGAATCGCCGAGGGCTCGCGCGTGCGTCGTCACTTCCGCGAACAGTTCGCCGTGCCGGGTCACGGTGAGCAGCGCCTCTTCGGCCGCTTCGTCGAGCATCGCGACCGTGCGCGGATACATCACCAGATTGCGCAGCGTCTTTTCCTCGATGCCGGTCACGCTGCGCCGGTCCTTGCGGGCCGGCGCCTTGCGCGACGCGGCCGCGATCCGCGCGTCGACTTCGCAAAGCGCCGCGACTTCGCTGAATGGCACGTCGAGCCGGTCTGCGAACATATGCATGATCTGCGCGCGCAGCGCATTGGCCGGCAACGCCTGCAGCAGCGGTTTCGCGTCGAACAGCGCGCGGGCCTTGCCTTCGGGCTGATCGAGCTCCTTGCCGGTCAACACCTCGTTGAGCATGAACTGCGACAACGGCATCGCCCGTTCGACCTGCTCGGCGAAAGCCTCGGTGCCGAACTCGCGCACGTAGCTGTCGGGATCATGCTCGCTGGGCAGGAACAGGAAACGGATCGTCCGGTTGTCGGCGGCGTGCGGCAGGCACGCATCGAGCGCGCGACGCGCGGCGCGCCGGCCGGCCGCGTCGCCGTCGAAACTGAAGATGACCGTATCGGTCTGGCGCATCAGTTTCTGCACATGAATCGGCGTGCAAGCGGTGCCGAGGGTCGCGACGGCGTTCTGGAAGCCCAATTGGGCCAGCGCGACCACGTCCATATAACCTTCGACGACCAGCACGTAATGTTGCTCTCGAATCGCAAGACGCGCCTCGAACAGCCCGTACAGCTCGCTGCCCTTGTTAAATAGCGGCGTTTCCGGTGAATTCAAATACTTTGGCTCGCCGCCGTCGAGCACGCGGCCGCCGAAGCCGATCACCTGCCCTTTGACATTGCGGATCGGGAACATGATCCGCTCGCGAAAGCGGTCGTAGCGGCGGTTCTGACCCTGCGCGTCCGACTTTTCGCTGACGATCACGAGACCCGCTTCGACCAGGGCGTCGTCGCGATAGTTCGGGAACGCCGTCTCGAGGTTTTGCCACCCGTCCGGCGCATAGCCGAGACCGAAGCGCGCGGCGACTTCGCCGGTCAGGCCGCGCTTCTTCAAATATTGGATCGCGCCCGGCGCACCGCGCAGTTGCTTACGGTAGTAGTCGCAGGCGGTCTGCATGAGATCGGACAGCGCGGTTGTCACGGCCCTCGATGCCGCCGGCGCGTAGCCGCCGCCAGCTCCGCCACCACCGCCGCCATATCCGGGAGAAGGCTCGTGCGGTACGGTGAGACCCACCGATTGCGCGAGCTCGTTGACCGCTTCGGGAAACGACGCGCCCACGTGTTCCATCAGGAAACCGATGGCCGTACCATGCGCACCGCAGCCGAAGCAGTGATAAAACTGTTTAGTCGGACTAACCGTAAACGAGGGGCTCTTCTCGTTGTGAAACGGGCACAGCCCCATGAAGTTCGCGCCGCCCTTTTTCAGCTGCACATACCGGCCGACCACGTCGACGATATCGACGCGGTTGAGCAGGTCCTGCAGGAATGACGGTGGGATCACAGTAAATGACGCTGCCTGGAAAGCCTCAAAATCCAAGCCCGGAGCCCGGGCTCGACACCGCGCCCGGGTCCCGCGCCTCGCCTTCAGGAGGCGCGCGACCCGGACAAATCGACAGAGTTACTTAGCGAGCGCGGCCTTGACCTGTGCGGAGACGGCGGTCATGTCGGCGCGGCCGGCCAACTTCGGCTTCAGCACGCCCATCACCTTGCCCATGTCCTGCGGGCCGGCAGCGCCGGTTTGCGCGACCGCCGCCTGCACCTCGGCAACGATTTCCGCTTCGGACATCTGCTCAGGCATGTACGCGGAAAGAATGGCCAACTCGGCCTTTTCCTTGTCCGCAAGATCCGTACGTCCTGCGGCCTCGAACTGGCTGATCGAATCCTTGCGCTGCTTGATCATCTTGTCGATGACGGAGGTTATGGCGGCATCGTCGAGCGTGACCCGCTCATCGACTTCACGCTGCTTGATCGCGGCGAGCAGCAGGCGGATCGTCCCGAGCCGTTCGGTCTCGCGCGCCCGCATGGCAGCTTTCATATCGTCGTTGATCCGGTCCTTGAGACTCATCACTCACCTGAATTGCGTTGAAAAGTTGAAAAACCGGCCGGTCGACGGCGGCGATACTGCCGCATCAGCACAAAAACCCGCTTGGGACTTCTTCCTCAAGCGGGTTGGCGCAATTTTGCGTAGTGGATGCGACCCTGCCGGATGGCCCGATGGGCCGGTTTTGCCATGATGACACCTGTCGTGCCGCCATCGGCTTGGATGCTGCCGCGCCGCGTACAGCGGGCAACGCCAGAATCAGTAGAGCTTCCTTGGCAGCATCTGGCCACGCAGACGCTTGAAATGACGCTTCACTGCCGCCGCTTTCTTGCGCTTGCGTTCGGCTGTGGG
This sequence comes from Paraburkholderia sp. UCT2, assembly GCF_014397665.1. NCBI lineage: Bacteria > Pseudomonadati > Pseudomonadota > Betaproteobacteria > Burkholderiales > Burkholderiaceae > Paraburkholderia > Paraburkholderia sp. UCT2. The sequence goes on along the minus strand of NZ_VZQO01000019.1, from coordinate 93,841 downwards.
TTTCTCGTAAAACTCGCGAGCGCGAAGTTCCGTCAGTAAGCCGTTTTTCTCCATGGTGCGCTTGAAACGGCGCATGGCGACTTCGAACGGCTCATTGTCTTTTACGCGGATGGTCGTCATTTTTCAATAACGGAACTTTGTAAAGGTTCAGGAGTATAGCAGAGCTTTCTCACAAAGCCATTGCGCCGTCAAGCCCCCGGGCATATTCGGCCGCCGCCTCGCCCGCCGCGACACCCGACGCCCACGCCCACTGGAAGTTGTAGCCGCCGAGCCAACCGGTCACGTCGACCGCCTCGCCGATGAAGTAGAGGCCCGGCACCCGCGCGCTCATCATCGTGGTCGATGACAAACCGCGCGTATCGACCCCGCCGCGCGTCACTTCGGCCTTGCGATAACCCTCGGTGCCGTTCGGCGTGAGGGTCCAGCGCGACAGCGCCGCACCGATGCCGCGCAGCGCCTTGTCCGGCAGATCGGCGACGCGGGCCTCGGCGGCCATCTGGTGAGTGTCGAGCCACACATGCGCGAGCCGCTGCGGCACCCATTCCGATAGCAGATTGGCGATCTGCCGCTTCGTGCCGCTTTTCGCGTCGATGAGCGCAGTCGCGGCGTCGCGCTCCGGCAGCAGATTGATGTGAATCGGCTCGCCGGGCTGCCAGTAGCTCGAGATCTGCAGCACGCCTGGGCCCGACAGGCCGCGGTGCGTGAGCAGCAGATCTTCGGTGAATTCGGCGCCGGTCTTCGTATTGCCAGTCGACAGCTGTACTTCAAGCGACACGCCCGATAGCGCCGCGAACGGCTCCCAGTCGGCCGGAGCGAAGGTCAGCGGAACCAGCGCGGGACGCGTGTCGATCAACTTGTGGCCGAACTGCCTGGCGATCCGGTACGCGAAATCGGTCGCGCCGATCTTCGGGATCGACAGACCGCCCGTCGCGATCACGAGCGCACGGGCGGCGATCGTGCCCGCCGTCGTGCCGAGCAGGAACTGTCCTTCGGCGTCCTGGCGCACCTCTTCGACCGACAGCGGCGTGCGCCATGCAACCCCGCCGGCGTCGCACTCGTTCTTCAGCACGTCGATGACCGCGTCGCTCGACTGATCGCAGAACAGCTGGCCCTTGTGCTTCTCGTGCCATGTCACGCGATGCTGCTTCAGCAGCGCCATGAAATCGCGCGGCGTATAGCGCGCGAGCGCCGAGCGGCAAAAATGCGGATTCGCCGACAGATAATTGGCCGGCCCCGCATACAGATTCGTGAAGTTGCACCGGCCACCGCCGGAAATGCGGATTTTTTCCGCGAGACGCTGCGAGTGGTCGATCAGCGCCACACGCCGGCCGAGTTGACCGGCCACGGCCGCGCACATCATGCCGGCCGCGCCCGCGCCGATCACCGCGATATCGAAGGATTCCATGGGGCCGCATTGTACCTGCCGGGCCCTCGCGTCCATGCCCGTGCTCAGCCGGCCGCCTGCGGCTGCCTGTCCGCGCTGGTATACTTTTAAGCTTACCTTTCACTTCCGGACGCGCGTCGCGCGCGTCCGTCTCAAGCGATTCATCATGCTCGTTCTCGGCATCGAAAGCTCCTGCGACGAAACCGGTCTCGCGCTCTACGACACGGAGCGCGGCCTGCTCGCGCACGCGCTGCATTCGCAGATTGCGATGCATCGGGAGTATGGCGGCGTCGTGCCGGAGCTTGCATCGCGCGACCACATCCGCCGCGCGCTGCCGCTGCTCGAAGAGGTGATGGAGCGCGCCGGCGTCGCGCGCGGCGACATCGACGCGATCGCTTACACGCAAGGGCCCGGGCTCGCGGGCGCGCTGCTGGTCGGCGCGAGCGTCGCGAATTCGCTGGCGATGGCGTGGAACAAGCCGACCGTGGGCATTCACCATCTCGAAGGGCATCTGCTGTCGCCGCTGCTGGTCGACGAGCCGCCGCCGTTCCCGTTCGTCGCGCTGCTGGTCTCGGGCGGCCACACGCAGTTGATGCGCGTGACGGACGTCGGCTTCTACGAGACGCTCGGCGAGACGCTCGACGACGCCGCCGGCGAAGCCTTCGACAAAACCGCCAAGCTGCTGGGCCTCGGCTATCCGGGCGGCCCCGAAGTCTCGCGCATGGCCGAGTTCGGTACACCCGGCGCAGTCGTGCTGCCGCGCCCGATGCTGCATTCCGGCGACCTCGATTTCAGCTTCAGCGGCCTGAAGACCGCCGTGCTCACGCACGCGAACCGGCTGGGCGGCGCGAACATCTGCGAGCAGGCCAAGGCCGACCTCGCGCGCGGTTTCGTCGATGCCGCCGTCGACGTGCTGGCCGCGAAATCTCTAGCGGCGCTCAAGCGCACGAAGCTGAACCGGCTGGTGGTGGCGGGCGGCGTCGGCGCGAACCGGCAATTGCGCGAAGCGCTGTCGGCCGCCGCGCAGAAGCGCAATTTCTACGTCCACTACCCGGACCTGTCGCTGTGCACGGACAACGGGGCGATGATCGCGCTGGCCGGCGCGCTGCGTTTGCAACGCTGGCCCGAACAGGCCGGCCACGACTACGCGTTCACCGTGAAGCCGCGTTGGGATCTGACGTCGCTCGCGCACTGAACCGCCGCCCCAAGAGGACAAAAAGCCGCTTTACAAGCGGCTTTTCGCTTCAATGCTTTCGCAACGAAACGGCGTGGAGCGATCAGGAACGTATCAGGCGAGGCGCTTGTCCCGCTCGATCACCGCATACGCGCTGTGATTGTGAATCGACTCGAAGTTCTCCGCTTCGAGCACATACGCGACGATGCGCTCGTCGGCATTCAGACGCTGGGCAACGTCGCGCACGAGGTCTTCGACGAACTTCGGATTTTCATACGCGCGCTCGGTGACGAACTTCTCGTCCGGGCGCTTGAGCAGGCCCCACAGTTCACACGACGCTTCTTCCTCGGCGATACGGATCAACTCTTCGACAGCGACGTCGCCGTTCAGCTCGGCATCGATCGTCACGTGCGAACGCTGATTGTGTGCGCCGTACTGCGAGATCTTCTTCGAGCACGGGCACAGGCTCGTGACCGGCACCAGCACCTTCAGGAACACCCGCGTCGCGCCATGGCGGGTCTCGCCGGTCAGCGTGACTTCATAATCGAGCAAGCTCTGCACGCCCGACACCGGCGCGGTCTTGTTCACGAAGTACGGGAACGACACTTCGATGCGGCCCGCCTCCGCCTCGAGTTTTTCGAGCATAGCCGCGAGCATCGTGCGGAACGTGGCCGGTTCGAGCGGCGCCTTGTTCTCTTCGAGCAACGCGACGAAGCGCGACATGTGGGTGCCCTTCTGCTCGGCCGGCAGATGCACGTCGAGATTCCACGTGCCGACCGACGGCTGCACTTCGCCACCTTGCGTGCGAATCGTCAACGGATGACGCACGCCCCTCACGCCGACCCGCTGGATCGGAATCTGGCGCGTGTCGGGGGTGCTTTGCACGTCGGGCATCACGAAAGCGGGATTCATCTGATTCATTCTTTTGTCCTTTCTGGAAAGCGCCGGGCTGCACCAAGGTCTCGCTGCATCGGCGACTATCGCGCAGCGAGTTCGAGGCGCCCAGCGGCCATGCGGATCAGCGCGCGCAACGGCGAACGCCGGCTCGCGCCGGCGTTGGGTGACGGGCCGCAACACCCGTCGGTTCAAACTGGAAATTGCCGAAGCCGACAGCGCTTTACGCGACGCGCTTCACGGACGACTGACCGCCGACCGCGCCGCTCGCAAGGAAGCGTTCGCGGATCGACCGGGCGATACCCGCGGCGTCGAGACCGCACGCGGCGAGCAGCTTGGCCGGGTCCCCGTGATCGATGAACCGATCGGGGAGGCCCAATTGTAGTACGGGACGCATAACCCCACTTGCGAGCAGGGCTTCAACGCACGCCGAACCCGCGCCACCCATGATGGAGCCTTCCTCGACGGTGACGATCGCGTCGTGCGTCTCGGCCAGCCTGCGCACGAGTTCGGTGTCGAGCGGCTTCACGAAGCGCATGTTCGCGACGGTGGCGTCGAGTTGCTCAGCAGCCGCGAGCGACGGCGCGACCATCGTGCCGAACGCGAGAATCGCGACGCGCTTGCCGGCCGGCGCCGACGTCTCGCGACGCACTTCACCCTTGCCGAGCGGCAACGCGGCCATCTGCTTGACCGTTGCGACCCCGGTACCCGCGCCGCGCGGGTAGCGCACAGCGGTCGGATGCGACTGCTGCAACGCGGTGTACAGCATCTGGCGGCACTCGTTTTCGTCAGACGGCGCCATCACGGTCATGTTCGGAATACAACGCATGAACGCGAGGTCGTACGCGCCCGCATGCGTCGCGCCGTCCGCACCAACGAGACCCGCACGATCGATTGCGAACACCACCGGCAGGTTTTGCAGCGCGACGTCGTGAATCAGCTGGTCATACGCGCGTTGCAGAAAGGTCGAATAGATCGCGACGACAGGCTTCATGCCGTCCGCGGCAAGGCCGCCCGCGAACGTCACCGCGTGCTGCTCGGCGATGCCGACGTCGAAGTAACGATCCGGGAAGCGCTTTTCGAACTCGACCATGCCCGAGCCTTCACGCATTGCCGGCGTAATGCCGATCACGCGCGAGTCGAGCTCGGCCGCGTCGCACAGCCACTCGCCGAACACCTGCGTGTAGGTCTTTTTCGACGGCGTCGCGGCCGGTTTGATACCCTCGGCCGGATTGAACTTGCCGGGGCCGTGGTACAGCACCGGATCAGCCTCGGCCAGCTTGTAGCCCTGGCCTTTCTTCGTGACCACGTGCAGGAATTGCGGCCCGCGCAGTTCCTTGATGTTTTGCAGCGTCGGAATCAGCGAATCGAGATCGTGACCGTCGATCGGCCCTATGTAGTTGAAGCCGAACTCTTCGAACAGCGTCGCCGGCACGATCATGCCCTTCGCGTGCTCCTCGAGCTTGCGCGCGAGATCGAGCACTGGCGGCGCGACGCGCAGCACGCGCTCGACGCCCGCGCGCGCGGCCGCATAGAAGCGCCCAGACATCAGACGCGCGAGATGGCGATTCAGCGCGCCGACCGGCGGCGAGATCGACATGTCGTTGTCGTTGAGGATCACGAGCAGCGGCACGTCGTCTTCGACGCCCGCGTTGTTCATTGCCTCGAAGGCCATGCCGGCCGTCATCGCGCCGTCGCCGATCACGGCGATGCCCATGCGGTTGTCGCCTTGCAGCTTGCTCGCGATCGCCATGCCGAGCGCGGCCGAAATCGACGTGCTCGAGTGCGCGGTGCCGAAGGTGTCGTATTCCGATTCGTCGCGCTTCGGGAAGCCCGAGATGCCGCCCAACTGACGCAGCGTGTGCATCTGGTCGCGACGACCGGTCAGGATTTTGTGCGGATAGGTCTGATGGCCGACGTCCCAGACGATCCGGTCGTGCGGCGTATCGAAGACATAGTGCAGCGCGATGGTCAACTCGACCGTGCCGAGGTTGGACGAGAGATGGCCGCCCGTCTGCGATACGCTGTCGAGCACGAAGGCACGCAACTCGTCGGCAAGCGGTTGCAATTGGCGGCGATCGAGGCGGCGCAGGGCTGCCGGGTCGTCGATGGTTTTCAGCAAGTCGTACATCGTCGTTCCATTGTAGGAAAACTTACGCGCCCGCACTTCATACATGCACCCCGGGGATGGAGGGTGCGCGGCGGCGGGCTTTCGCGTTCAGCTGACCCGGTTCACCACCAGGTCGGCCAGTTCGGCAAGACGCTGCGCGCGCGCGCCGAACGGCGCGAGCGCGGCGTGCGCGTCGCCGCGCAGTTGCGCCGCGAGCGCGCGCGACGCGTCGAGCCCAATAATCGACACGTAGGTCGGCTTGCCGTCCTTCGCGTCCTTGCCGGCGGTCTTGCCGAGCGTTGCGGAGTCGGTCGTGACGTCGAGAATGTCGTCGACGACCTGAAACGCGAGACCGACCGCGGCGGCGTAGGCGTCGAGCGACGCCAGACCCTGCGCGTCCGGCGTCTCGCCGGCCAATGCGCCCATGCGCACGGCCGCGCGCAGCAGCGCGCCGGTCTTCATGCGATGCATGGTCTCGAGCTGCGGGCGGGTCAGCGTGTGGCCGACGCTCGCCAGATCGATGGCCTGGCCGCCGCACATGCCGATCGAGCCGCTTGCGAGCGCGAGTTCGCGTACGAGCGAGGCCTGCTGCGGCCGGCCGAGTACGTCGGACGTGAGCACGATGAATGCCTGCGACTGCAGCGCGTCGCCGACCAGCAGCGCGGTCGCTTCGTCATACTTGACATGGACCGTCGGCTTGCCGCGGCGCAGTTCGTCGTCGTCCATGCAGGGCATGTCGTCGTGCACGAGCGAGTACACGTGAATCATTTCCAGCGCCGCCGCCGCCGCATCGAGGCATTCGGCACGCGCGCCGGTCAGCTCGCCGGCCGCGTGGCACAGGAGCGGCCGCACCCGCTTGCCGCCGCCGAGCACCGCATAGCGCATCGCCTCGTGCAGCCTGGCGGGTTCGGTCGTCTCGGCCGGCAGATAGTGTTCCAGAGCCGTTTCGACGCGTTCGAGCACCGAGCGCGTCCATTGTTCGAATGTCATAGGTCGTCCCCGCTCTCAGTCGCGGCTGTTCCTGCGGTATTCATGGGCAGCGGCTTGAGGGTCTCGCCATCGAGGACCCGCACCTGCTGCTCGACCTTTTCGAGCTGCTGTTGACAGAATGCGACAAGTGCCGCCCCGCGACGGTAAGCGGCCAGCGATTCCTCGAGGCTCAGACTGCCGCCCTCCATGCGCGCGACGAGCTCTTCCAGTTCGGTCTGCGCGGCCTCGTAGTTCTCCGGCAGCGGCGCGCTATCGCCGCTTTCGGCTGGTGCGGCGGCGGAATCGTTCGATGCGGTCTTCGCCATGAATAGTCGCAAAATTAAAACAAGTCGGACATTCTACGGCAAAAGCGACATTTTCGATCCGCTCGGCGGCCTGCGCCCCGCCGTGCGGTCTCGCTTCGAGCCTGTCCGATGCCCACCCTTGCCCCGCTTCGACCCTGAAGTCTCGCAGAAAAAAAGCTCGAGGTCTGCGGCGAAAATGCCGAACTTTCTTGACATTTTTAACCCAAATCAGGGACTTAAGTGCCCCTGACACAGGGAAACGGGTATAATTGCGGGCTCCCTAAATCGAATCTTCGATGGTTGGGTTGTTCACTGCTTTCACGTCTTCATCGGGAGTGGGAATGTCCAATCTGAGCAATGCATTGCAGTTGCGGTCTGTTCACAGCCAGCTGCCAGTCACGGCTTACTTTGACGAAGCGCTTCTTACGCGCGAAATAGACACCCTTTTCAAGAAAGGTCCTCGCTACATCGGCCACGATCTCATGGTGCCCGAAGCGGGGGATTATTTTGCCTTGCCCAGCGAACGCGAGGGGCGGGTACTCGTCCGTAACCAGCAGTCGCAAGTCGAGTTGCTGTCGAACGTGTGCCGCCACCGGCAAGCCATCATGCTCAACGGCCGCGGCCAGACGCAGAACATCGTCTGTCCGCTGCATCGCTGGACGTACGACCTGAAGGGCGCGCTGCTCGGCGCGCCCCATTTCGCCGACAACCCTTGCCTGAATCTCGGCGCCACGCCGCTGCAGAACTGGCAGGGTCTGCTGTTCGAGGCCCAAGGTCGGGACGTCGCGAAAGATCTCGCACGCCTCGGCACCAAGCGTCATTTCGATTTCGCGGGCTTCATGTTCGATCACGTCGAAGTCCATGAGTGCAACTACAACTGGAAGACCTTCATCGAGGTCTATCTGGAGGACTATCACGTCGCACCGTTCCATCCGGGCCTCGGCAGCTTCGTCAATTGCGACGATCTGACGTGGGAGTTCGGCGACTGGTACAGCGTGCAGACGGTCGGCGTGCACAAGGCGCTCGAGCAACCGGGCAGTCCGACGTATCGCAAGTGGCACGACGAAGTGCTGCGCTTTCGCGACGGCAATCCGCCCGAGTTCGGCGCGATCTGGATGGTGTACTACCCGGGCATCATGATCGAGTGGTATCCGCACGTGCTGGTCGTGTCGTGGCTGATTCCGCGCGGTCCGCAGAAGACCACCAACGTGGTGGAGTTCTATTACCCCGAGGAAATCGCGCTGTTCGAGCGCGACTTCGTCGAAGCCGAGCGCGCCGCCTATATGGAGACAGCCCGCGAAGACGACGAGATCGCCGAGCGCATGGACGCCGGCCGCCTCGCGTTGATGGAGCGCGGCGAATCACAGGTCGGACCGTATCAGAGCCCGATGGAAGACGGTATGCAGCACTTCCACGAGTTTCTGCGGCGCGAACTCGGCACGATCTGATCCGCGCCGCGTGGCGCATCGATCGACTCAAGGAAAGACGGGCTTCGACCCGTCTTTTTTTGTTTAGACTACCGATATCGACCGGCCGTGCGCCAGCCGCGTGAACGACGCGGCCCGCAGCCGCCATCGCCCGTATCGAGGAGACGCTCATGCCCCACACTCATTACACTACCCTGATCTCCGCGACCAATCTTGCCGAGCGGCTCTCGGCCGCGCCGGGCAGCGTGTTCGTGATCGACTGCCGGTTCGACCTCGCCGATACCGACGCGGGCGAGAAAGCCTGGCTGGCCGGCCATCTGCCGGGCGCGCACTATCTGCATCTCGATCGCGATCTGTCCGGGCCGAAGAACGGCTCGAACGGCCGGCATCCGCTGCCCGATCGCGCGCGGCTCGTCGAAACGCTGGAGTCGCGGGGACTGAAGCAAGGTCAACAGGTCGTCGCATATGACGCACAAGGCGGCATGTACGCGGCGCGCGTCTGGTGGCTGTTGCGCTGGCTCGGTCACGACGCGGTCGCGCTGCTCGACGGCGGGCTGCAGGCATGGGAAGCGGCTGGCCAACCGCTGACGCAGGACGTGCCCGCGCAGAACACCGGCGACTTCAAGGCGGCCGCGCCGCTCGCCGTGACTATCGATACCCAGGCGGTCGAGCGCAACCTCGGTTCCAAGGAGCGAATTGTCGTCGATGCGCGCGCGGCCGATCGCTATCGCGGCGAAAACGAGACGCTCGACCGCGTCGGCGGCCATATCCCGGGCGCGCTGAACCGCTTCTTCAAGGACAACCTGACCCCCGACGGCCGCTTCAAGCCGGCGCACACACTGCGTGAGGAATTCCACGCGCTGCTCGGCGACACGCCGCCCGAACACGTGGTGCTGCAATGCGGCTCGGGCGTGACCGCCTGCATCAATTCGCTTGCGATGGAGGTTGCCGGCCTGCATGGTTCAGCGTTGTACGCGGGCTCCTGGAGCGAATGGAGTTCCGATCCGAAACGGCCGGTGGCGACGGGGGCGAAACCTTGAGCGCGAGCCGCCGCAAGTCGTAACCAGACGCGAGGAATTCGAGCAGCGCTTCAAGCCACGCCGTGCTGCTTGAACCACACGAGCGTACGACGCCAGCCATCCTCGGCATCGGCCTTCCTGTAGCTCGGACGGTAATCGGCGAAAAACGCGTGACCCGCGTCGTCATAAACGACGAACTGCGAGCCGCGTCCTGCTTGCGGCCCTTGCGCGATCGCCTGCTTCATCTGCTCGAGCGTGTCCTGCGGATTGCTTTGATCCTGGCGCCCGTACAGGCCGAGCACCGGCGCATGAAGGTCAGCGACGAGATCGATCGGATTGGCCGGCGTCATCGCATTCTTCGCGCCGGTCACGCGACCGTACCAGGCGACCCCCGCCTTCACGCGCGGATTGTGTTCGGCATAGAGCCACGAGATGCGCCCACCCCAGCAGAAGCCGTTCACGCCGAGCCGGTTCAGGTCGCCGCCGTTTTCGCCGGCCCACGCGACGGCTGCGTCGAGGTCGGCCAGCACCTGCTCGTCGGGTACCTTGCTGAGCAGTTGCTCGCTCAGTTGCTGGATGCTCGTGTAGACGGTCGGATCGCCCTCGCGCTCGAACAGGTTGGGCGCGATTGCCAGATAGCCCAGCTTCGCGAAGCGCCGGCAGACGTCCGCGATATGCTCGTGCACGCCGAAAGCCTCATGCACGACGAGGATCACCGGCAGATGCGTCTTGCCCTTCGGTTGCGCGCGGTAGGCCGGTATCAGCGTACCGAGCGAATGAAACGCCACCTCCCCTGCTTCGAGGCCGTCGCTGTCGGTATGAATGGTTTGCGCCGAGACTGGCAGCACCGCCGCCGCGAAACCGGTGCCCAGCGCCGCCTTGATGAAGGTGCGCCGATCGAAGGGAACGTGCGGGACCAGGCAGTCGACCTCAGGCTTCAGCATGTGGCGCTCCTCAAAGAATTGTTAGAGGCAACAGGATACGCCTTGCGCGCATCCCGTTGCACATTCAACTGAGGAGATCGTCCGCGCGCGTCAGTGCAGCTTGACACGCGGCAGCGTGGTACGGCGCAACCAATGCGCGAAGGTGTCGAGCACCATGCGCGGATAGCCGTGCAGCGCCGCGATATGCAGCCGGTACAGCGACATGTACATGAAGCGCGCGAACAGCCCTTCGATCAGCATATTACCGCCAATCACCCCGCCCATCAGATTGCCGACCGCGCTGAAGTGGCCGAGCGAGACCAGCGAGCCGAAGTCGCGATAGGTGAATTCCGGCAGCGGCTTGTTGTCGAGGCGTGCCGCCAGTGCCTTCAGCAGAAAGCTCGCCTGCTGATGCGCGGCCTGCGCGCGCGGCGGCACGTTGCGCTCGTTGCCGGGCCACTCGCAGGCCGCGCAGTCGCCGAGCGCGAAGATGTTGTCGTCGATCCCGGTTTGCAGCGTACGGCGCACGATCAGCTGGCCGAGCCGGTTGACCGGCAAGCCGTCGAGCTGACCGAGCACCGCCGGCGCCTTGATGCCCGCCGCCCACACGGTCAGATCGGCCCGCACGGTGTGACCGCTCGCGGTGCGGATGTAGCCAGGCGCGACCTCGGCCGCCGTCTCGCCGATCATCAGCTTCACGCCGAGCTTGGTCAGCAATTCAGCGGTGGCCGTGGAAACGCGCTCCTGCAACGCGGGCAGAATGCGCGGCCCCGCCTCGATCAGCACGATGCCGACGTCATGCCGCGGATCGAGCTTGTGCAAGCCATACGCGGACAACACCTGCGCGGTATTGCGCAACTCCGCCGACAACTCGACCCCCGTCGCGCCGCCGCCGACGATCGCCACCTGAATGCGCGGCTCGCTCGACGTCCACGTGCCGGGTCCCGGTCTCGACTCGACGGGTTCGTGCGCCTGATGCTCGGCGCGCACGCACGCCGCTATCAGGCGCTTGCGGAAACGCTCTGCCTCGCTAACCGTATCCAGTGCGAAGGAGAATTCGGCCGCTCCCTTGACGCCGAAGAAGGCCGTGGTACTGCCAATCGCGATGATCAGCGTGTCGTACTCGAGCTCGCGTTCGGGCAGCAGTTCAGCGCCGTCGTCGTCCAGCACGGTGCCGAGCGTAATGCGTCGGTTCGTGCGGTCGAGTGCGGTCAGGTCGCCTTGCTGGAATGCGAAGCCATGCCAGCGCGCCTGCGCCGCGTACGGGAGCTCCTGCGTGAACGGGTCCATGCTGCCCGCCGCCACCTCGTGCAGCAGCGGCTTCCAGATATGCGTCGGATAGCGGTCGACCAGCGTGACCTGGGCCTGCGCGCTGCGCCCCTTCTTGTCGGCCCGATAGCGATCGCCAAGACGCGTGGCCAGTTCCAATCCTCCCGCACCTCCGCCAACGACGATAAATCGATGCATTGCACTTCTCCGTGTAGCCGATGAATTATCTGTCGCGACGCTGCGCATGAATGCGCCGTCCTGAACCGATTGTCCTCGACCCGCCTGGGAAGTCACAAGTCGCCAAAACCCATGTGTGACATGCGCACGACGTTATCGTGCGCATGTCACGGGCATGTCAATGCGCTTCCTCCCAGTTCAGGCCCGCACCGACCTCGGCGACGAGCGGCACCTTCAGCGCGGCGACGCCGCACATCAGTTCTGGCAGGCGCTTGCGGACTTCGGATAACTCAGCGTCGGGCACTTCGAGAATCAGTTCGTCATGCACCTGCATGATCATCCGCGTGCCGATCTTCGAGTCTTCGATCCAGTTCTGCACGGCGATCATCGAAAGCTTGATCAGGTCAGCCGCGGTGCCCTGCATCGGCGCGTTGATCGCGGCACGCTCGGCGGCCTGGCGGCGCGGACCGTTGCCGCCGTTGATCTCGGGCAGCCACAGACGACGGCCGAACACCGTTTCGACGTAGCCCTTCGCCTTCGCGCTCAAACGCGTCTCGTCCATATAGCGCGCGACGCCGGGATAGCGCGCGAAGTAGCGGTCGATATAAATCTTCGCCGCATCGCGCGTGATGCCGAGGTTCGACGCGAGTCCGAACGCGCTCATGCCGTAGATGAGCCCAAAGTTGATGACCTTCGCGACGCGCCGCTGATCGCTCGACACTTCGAGCGGCGTCACGCTGAAGATTTCCGACGCGGTCGCGCGGTGAATGTCCTCGCCCTGCGAAAACGCGCGCAACAACGATTCGTCGCCCGAGATGTGGGCCATGATGCGCAATTCGATCTGCGAATAATCGGCGGAGACGAGCTTGTGCCCGAGCGGCGCGATGAACGCCTCGCGGATGCGCCGACCTTCGCCGGTACGCACCGGAATGTTCTGCAGGTTCGGATCGTTCGATGCGAGCCGCCCCGTCACCGCGACGGCCTGCGCGTAGTTCGTATGCACGCGGCCGGTGTGCGGATTGACCATGCGCGGCAGCTTGTCGGTATAGGTCGACTTCAGTTTCGACAGGCCGCGATGTTCGAGCAGAATCTTCGGCAGCGGATAGTCTTCGGCGAGCTTCTGCAACACCTCTTCGTCGGTGGAAGGCGCACCGCTCGGCGTCTTCTTGATGACCGGCAGTTCTAGCTTCTCGAAGAAAATCTGACCAATCTGCTTTGGCGAGCCGAGGTTGAATTCGCCGCCGGCCAGTTCGTACGCTTTGCCTTCGAGTTCGATCAGACGCGTGGCGATCTCACTGCTCTGCTGACGCAGCTTCTCCGCGTCGATCAGCACGCCGGTCCGCTCCATCTTGCGCAGTACGCGCGAAGTCGGCACTTCGATCTCGCGATACACGTGGTCGAGCGACTTCTCCGCGGCGATCTGCGGATACAAGGCCTGATGCAAACGCAGCGTGATGTCTGCGTCTTCGGCCGCATATTCGGCGGCTTTGTCGAGCGCGACTTCGTCGAAGCCGATCTGCTGCGCGCCCTTGCCCGCGACCTCTTCGTACTTGATCGTCTTCACGCCGAGATGACGCAGCGCGAGGCTGTCCATGTCGTGCGTGCGATGCGATTCGAGCACGTACGACTCGAGCAGCGTGTCATGCTCGACGCCGCGCATTTCGATGCCGTAATTCGCGAGCACCTGTTCGTCGTACTTCAGATGCTGGCCGACCTTCTTGTGGCCGGCGCTTTCGAGCCACGGCTTGAGCTTCGCGAGCACTTCGTCGCGCGGCAGTTGCACCGGCGCGTCGGGGCCGCGATGCGCGAGCGGCACATACGCGGCGCGGCCCGCTTCGACCGACAGCGACAAGCCGACGATCTGCGCGATCATCGGATCGAGCGACGTGGTCTCGGTATCGAACGAGGTCAGCTCGGCCGCATTGATCCTGTCGAGCCACGCGTCGAGCTGCTCCCATGTTTGCACGGTCTCGTAGTGGCGCTCGTGATCGACGGACAACGCGGGGGGCACGTCGGTTTCCGGACCTTCGACCGCATCGGCGATTTCGACTTCGCGCAGCCACGTCTTGAAGCCGTGGCGCGTGAACACCTCGCGCAACTCTTCGCGCGATTCGGGAAGGCTCGGCAAACTCTCCTCGATCGACACGATGTGCCCGGTCAGATCGCAATGACGCTCGACTGTGACGAGCTTGCGCGCCATCGGCAAAAAGCCCAGCGCGCGGCGCAGATTCTCGCCGACCGCGCCCTTGATCTCGCTCGCATGCCCGACGATGCCATCTAGCGACTCATATTGCGTCAGCCATTTGACCGCGGTTTTCGGACCGCACTTCTCGACGCCCGGCACGTTGTCGACGGTATCGCCGATCAGCGACAGATAATCGACGATGCGCTCCGGCGGCACACCGAACTTCGCGACCACGCCGTCGCGGTCGAGCGTTTCGTTGGTCATCGTATTGACGAGCGTCACGCGGTTCGACACGAGCTGCGCGAGGTCCTTGTCGCCGGTCGACACGACCACGTTCATGCCGAGCTTTTCCGCTTCGGTGCACAGCGTGCCGATCACGTCATCCGCTTCGACGCGATCGATCATCAGCAGCGGCCAGCCGAGCGCACGCACCGCGACGTGAATCGGCTCGATCTGACGGGCAAGATCTTCCGGCATCGACGGACGGTTCGCCTTGTATTCCGGATACCAGTCGTCGCGAAACGTTTTGCCCTTGGCGTCGAACACGCACGCGCTATACTCTGCTGTGACTTCCTTGCGCATGCGCCGCAGCATGTTGATCATCCCGTAGAGCGCACCCGTCGGGCCACCCTCGGGACCGCGCAGATCAGGCATCGCATGGTAGGCCCGGTACAGATAACTCGAACCGTCGACCAACAGCAGGGTCTTACCTTCAAGGCTTCGTTCTTCAGGCATTATGACTAAGAGAAAAGTGATTCCGAGTCTGCGATCGCTCGCAGATCAAGAGCGCGCAACGGCCAAGAAAGCCCGCGCATCGTGGCAGATGTTCACGATTATGGCAGAGTTTATCGAGGCGACCGAGTACCTGTCGGAGATTCGCCCGGCGGTCAGCATCTACGGTTCGGCGCGCCTGAAACCGAACTCGCCGTACTACAAACTCGCCACGCAGATCGCGCGCAAATTGTCGGATGCTGGCTTCGCGGTGATCTCCGGCGGCGGCCCCGGCATCATGGAAGCGGCCAACAAGGGCGCGCATGCGGGCAAGGCGCCTTCGGTCGGTCTGAACATCGAGTTGCCGCACGAGCAGTCGGGCAACCAGTGGCAGGACATCTCGCTGCGCTTCCGCCATTTCTTCACGCGCAAGGTCACGTTCGTGAAGAACTCGGACGCGGTGATCGTGATGCCCGGCGGCTTCGGCACGCTCGACGAACTGGCCGAAGTGCTCACGCTGATCCAGACCAAGAAGTCGCGCCATGTGCCGATCATTCTGGTCGGCGCCGAGTTCTGGGAAGGTCTGCTCGCGTGGTTCAAGAGCGCTCTGATTCCGATGGGTTTGATCAATCCGACCGACATCGATCTGATGCAGGTGATCGACAATCCGGACCAGGTGCTCGAAGCGGTGCTCAAGTTCTACGAAGACCGCGAGGAAGGCGAAGTTCATCCGGTCAAGTCGGAAGAAGACCGGATGTTCTACCTGTGATGGCAAGAGGCTGCGCGGCTCGCATTGCGCGTAGCACGATGCCCATCGTCGCGCACATGGCGGGCAGCCTTCGGGCTGCCCGCTTTCGTTTAGCGGGCCAGTTTGCGGCGCGCTGACTGTCAACCGGATTGGCGAACAAATCGTTTGCACGCTTGCCGTCCGGCGCTAACGTGCTCAGTTGGTACTCGAAGCTCGCAATATGAACGAACTCACCTCACCCGAAGCCGCGCTCGCGCCGACGTTGCGTGAGATCTTCAGCGGTTTTCTCGGCCCCGGTCTCATTTCATTCGGCGACGCGTTGCCGCTCGCGCCGCGCACTCGTCGATGCTGCGACTGCCGCTGCTGCCGACGATGCTCGTGCTCACGCCGCTCAGCATTTATCTTGCTGCAAGGAGCGCGCGATGAACGACACGCTCGTTTCCCTTGCGGCGATTTTTAGTCAGCTGGCGCTGCTCGCGTTCGGCGGCGGCAATACGATCCTTCCGGAGATGCAGCGGCCGGTGGTCGACGTGCATCATTGGATGCCGGCCAGGAGCTTGATCGGGTTGACCCGGTTTCGGGCAGGGTTGAGCCGGCGAGCGTCACCTCGACAACCAACGAAGCCGATTGGTTCCGACCTCGCTCGCGAGCCAATTTCAAAGCGGCACATCCAGCGTAAGCGGGCTGTTTATCAGTGCCTCGGTCTGAGTTACTGAAACGCGACTTCCGCGAAACTGCGCAGCTTGCGGCTATGCAATCGATGCAGCCCATTCATCCGCAGCAGTTCCATCGCCTTCACGCCGATCTGCAGATGCTGATCGACCTGCGCGCGATAGAACTGATCGGCCATGCCCGGCAGCTTCAGCTCGCCGTGCAGCGGCTTGTCCGACACGCACAGCAACGTGCCGTAAGGCACGCGGAAGCGGAAGCCGTTCGCGGCGATCGTCGCGCTTTCCATATCGAGCGCGATTGCACGGCTTTGCGACAGCCGCTGCACCGGCTCGCGATGATCGCGCAGCTCCCAGTTGCGATTGTCGACGCTCGCCACCGTGCCCGTGCGCATCACGCGCTTCAGCTCGACGCCGTCGAGCTGCGTGACCTGCGCGACCGCGCGCTCGAGCGCGACCTGCACTTCGGCGAGCGCCGGAATCGGCACCCACAGCGGCAGATCGGCATCGAGCACATGATCTTCGCGCACATAGCCGTGCGCGAGCACGTAGTCGCCGAGACGCTGCGTGTTGCGCAGTCCCGCGCAGTGGCCGAGCATGATCCACGCATGCGGACGCAGCACCGCGATGTGATCGGTGATGGTCTTCGCATTCGACGGCCCGACCCCAATGTTGATCATCGTGATGCCGCTGCCGTCCGCGCGTTTCAGGTGATAGGCCGGCATCTGCGGCAGACGTGGCGGCAGCGTGCCCTCCTGCGCCTGCTCGCCGAGATTCTCGTTGTAGGTGATGACGTCGCCGGGCTCGACGAACGACGTGTATTCGCTGCGATAGGCGCGCAATTCCTCGTCGTCGGTACGGGCCATCATGCCCCGGCCGAGCTTGACGAATTCGTCGATATAGAACTGGTAGTTGGTGTACAGCACGTAGTTCTGCACATGCGTCGGCGAGGTCGCCGTGTAGTGCTTCAGCCGATGCAGTGAAAAATCGACGCGCGCCGCCGTGAACAACGCGAGCGGATGCGGCTCGCCCGGCAGCGGCTCGTACGTGCCGTTGACGATGCGGTCGTCGAGCAGCGCGAGGTCCGGTATATCGAAGATGTCGCGCATCAGGAACAGGCGCTCGCGGTCCAGATCGCCTTCGAGGTGGATGCCCTCGGCGAACGCGAAATGAATCGGAATCGGCTGGTCCGACACGCCGACTTCGATCTGGACGTGATGATTCTTCGCCAGCAGCCGCAGTTGCTCGCGATAGTAGTTGCCGAACAGGTCTGGCCGCGTGACGGTCGTCTCGAACACGCCCGGCCCCGCGACGAAACCGTACGAGCGGCGTGAATCGACGTGCGTGTTGACCTCGGTACGCACGCGCACGAACGGATAACAGGCGCGCACGCGATGGTCGAACTGCTCGTTGCGGCGATAGCGCGCGAACGCATCGCGCAGGAACGATGTGTTCGCCTCGTAGATCGCGGCGAGGCGGGTGACGGCCTCGGCCGCGTCGTCGAAGCCTTCGGTTGGGAAGCTGTTGGCGGGAGTCTGCACCGTGCGCTGATTGATATCGTTGTTGATCATCATCGTTCACCCTTTTTGATGAGACGACATTACCACGGAACCCGCTGTTGCCAAATGTCGGCGGCGACGCTTGCAACAGCGCCCGCGAGAACGCGCGCAGGTTGCGCGAAAGCGGCGCAAAATAAGGCTTCGCGCCCGTGCGTCAGGCCGGATTTGCTAGAATCCGGGCACCCAATCGGAGAATCACCATGAAGCTGCTTCTTCCCATCGCTGTTGCGCTGGCTCTCGCCTTCGGCAACGCCGCGATGGCTGCCCAGCCCGTCGACGAACCGCCGGCCGCCGGCGTGCCCCAGTCCGCCAATGAACGGGCCGGTCTGCCGGACCTGGACAAGATCAATCGTCCGGGCGCAGAGGTCAGCTCGAAGGTCGACATCAACGTTCCGCGCACGCCGAGCTTTCACGAAGTCAGCCCGAACGGCACCGAAATCACCGAATTCCGCGACAAGGGCAAGCCGGTCGAAATCGACGTGCATTCGAATTTCGGCACCCGGTACCAGATGAGCGCGTCGCCCGACACGTCGCCCACCGTCCACGACAGCGGCAAGCCCAGTACGCGCTTGCCATCGGTGAATCTCCACTATTGATCGTTACGAAAGCGGCACGCCGGCAACGGCGGCCGCGGCGCGACCGCGCCCCCGCTCAACCCGATCGCGGCCGCTGCGCGATGAACCCGCGCTGAATGCGGCGACGCTTGCACTTCGCTGTTCCGCATTCGTCGCCCGCTCCGCCACATTCGTTTGTCTCACCTCGCACTGGCCGCACCGCGCCAGCCCGAACAACCTGATCCGACGTTTCCGCATGGCCGTCTTCACCGCTGTCAACGAATCCCAACTCGCAGAATGGATGAGTCACTACGATCTCGGCGATGTCGTCGAGTTTCGCGGCATTTCGTCCGGCATTGAAAACAGCAACTTCTTTCTGACGACGACGTGCGGCGAATACGTGCTGACGATTTTCGAAAAGCTGACAGCTGAACAACTGCCGTTCTATCTGAACCTGATGCGGCATCTTGCCGCGCATCGCGTGCCGGTACCGGATCCGATGCCGCGTCTCGACGGCGCGCTGTTCGGCATGCTGCTCGGCAAACCCGCGACCATCGTGACGAAGCTCGAAGGCACACCCGAACTCTCGCCGGGCGTCGAGCATTGCGTCGAGGTCGGCCAGATGCTCGCGCGCCTGCACCTCGCGGGCCGCGACTATCCGCGCTATCAGCCGAACCTGCGCAGCCTGCCGTGGTGGCGCGAAACCGTGCCGACGATCCTGCCGTATCTGGAAGGCGAGCAGCGCGATCTGCTGGCGTCCGAGCTTGCACATCAGGAAGCGTTCTTCGCCTCCGCCGATTACGCGGCAATGCCCGCGGGCCCGTGCCACGCCGACCTGTTCCGCGACAACGCGATGTTCGCTCACGCGGCGCCCGACACCGGCCACGAAGTGCGGCTCGGTGGTTTCTTCGATTTCTATTTCGCCGGCTGCGACAAGTGGCTGTTCGACGTCGCGGTGACGGTCAACGACTGGTGCGTCGACCTCGCGACCGGCAAGCTCGACGCCGAGCGCACCGAGGCGCTGTTGCGCGCGTATCAGACGGTGCGGCCGTTCACCGTCGAGGAAAACCATCACTGGGGCGACATGCTGCGTGCGGGCGCATACCGTTTCTGGGTCTCGCGCCTGTATGATTTTCATTTGCCGCGTGCGGCCGAACTGCTGAAGCCGCACGACCCCGGTCATTTCGAACGCATTCTGCGCGAGCGCCTGCAGGGCGTCGCGAATCCAGGCATCCATACCTCATGCAACTGATCGAAGTCCCCGCGAAAACCGGCTATGTGTGGTTCCGCCAGGGTATCTGGCTATTCCGCAAGAATCCGCTCGCCTTTCTGACGCTGTTCTTCACCTATTTGCTGGTGATGACGCTCGTGTCACAGATTCCAGTGGTCGGCGGCGTGTTGCCGCTATTGTTCATTCCCGGTGTCGCGGTCGGCTTCATGGCCGCATGCCGCAACACGATCGCGGGCAAACCAGTGTTTCCGACCATCCTTGTCGACGGCTTTCATTCGTATGGCCCGGTGGTCGCGCGGCGGCTGCTCGTGCTCGGCGTGCTGTATGTCATCGCCATGGCGCTCGTGCTGGCAGGCTCGGCGCTCGCCGACGGCGGCATGCTGCTGAAGGTGATGCTCGGCAACGCGTCGATGGACGAGAACACGATCGCCAACAGCAATATCCCGCTCGCGGTGATCACCGCGCTCGCGTTCTACATACCGGTCGCGATGCTGTTCTGGTTCTCGCCCATCCTCGCCGCCTGGCACGACGTGCCGCCCGTCAAGGCCATGTTCTTCAGCGTCGTCAGTTGCTGGCGCAATCGCGGCGCTTTCGTCGTATTCGCGGCGCTGTGGTTTGCAGTCGCAACGGTCGTGTCGATCGGGCTGTCCGTGCTGATGCAGGCGCTCGGCGCGGCCGACTTCGCGTTCGCGATCCTGATGCCCGCGACGATGATCGTCACGACCATGCTGTACTGCTCGTTCTACGCGACCTATCGCGGCTGCTTCGGCGTGCAGACGCCGCAAACGCCGGATCTGCCGACCACGCCGGCGGCCTGAACCGTCGTTCCCGCGCGGGAGCCGTTCTGGCGCCCGCGCGCGCCGCGTGTTCCGCGCGCACCTTCCCGACGTCTCTGTCGACACACCTGTTCCCGACGCTCGGCATCCTGAATCGACTTGCGGCACAATGGTTTGCGTGCAATCCATTTGCACGCTCTTTTTGCCGAGATGAATCATGACCCAGCGCCCCGCTCTCCCCTTCACGCTCGACGAGCAACTGTGCTTCGCGCTCTACTCGACCTCGCTCGCGATGACGAAAGCGTACAAGCCGCTGCTCGAAAAGCTCGGACTCACGTATCCACAGTATCTGGCGATGCTCGTGCTGTGGGAAACCGACGACGTCACCGTCAAGGACATGGCCGCGCGCCTGAATCTCGATCCGGCGACGGTCACGCCGCTGCTCAAGCGCCTCGAAGCGCAGGGACTCGTCGAGCGCGCGCGCGGCACCGACGATGAGCGCCTCGTTTACATTCGCCTGACGGGCGCGGGCAAGGCGCTCAAGCGTCAGGCGCGCGACGTGCCCGGCGAAATCTTCTGCGCGACGCAGCAGACGGCGGACTTCCTGCTGCGTCTGCGCGACGACCTCACACGCCTGCGCACGACGCTCAACGACTTCATGGACCAGTAGTGCGATAACTGAAAAGGACTAATTCCGGTTCCATCGCCAAATTCATTTGCACACAAATGATTTGTGTACTATCTTGGCCACCTGCCGCTTCGCTAGCGCTTCGCCAGACCGGCGAACCGGCAGCCAGCGGCAAACAAGCCAACCCTGACACCCCAGACTAGGAACCGCACCATGAACATCCTCTACAAGGCAAGCGCAACGAGCACCGGAGGCCGCGACGGCCGCGCCGTATCGTCGGACGAAGCATTGAACGTGAAGCTGGCGGCACCGCGTGAACTCGGCGGAAATGGCGCAGCAGGCACGAATCCCGAACAGCTGTTTGCAGCCGGCTACTCGGCCTGTTTCCTGAGCGCCATGAAGTTTGTCGCCGGCCAGCGCAAACAGGCCCTGCCGGCCGACGCGCAGGTTTCCGCCGACGTCGGCATCGGTCCGAACGACAAGGGCGGCTTCGCGCTCGACATCGACCTGCGCATCACTCTGCCGGGTCTGGCTGCGGACGCTGCCAGGGAACTGGTGGATGCAGCGCACCAGGTCTGCCCGTACTCGAACGCTACGCGTAACAACGTCGCGGTTCGTCTGCACGTCGCTTGAGGTCAGGTCGGCCGTTGCGCCGATCAGCAATGCCAAGAAGAACCGCTCACGGCGCATTACCCTGCGCCGTCGCGAGCAGCGTCCGCACCCTGCACAATAGGGCCGGGCGCTGATTGTTTTCGCGCGCACGGCACGCATCCTGCGTAGCCGGTCCTCGACCACCTTCAGCCCGAGCGCCTCTCCCGATGACACGCGCCCGCCGCCTGCACGACAGCTTCGACTCCGGCCTCGTCTGGTTCCGCCGCGATCTGTGCAGCACCGATCATGCCGCGCTGTACTACGCGCCCAAGCATTGCGAGCGTATCTGGTGCGTGTTCGTGTTCGACACGACGATCCTGCAGCCGATTGTCGATGCCTGGCAGACGCGCCACCCAGGCGAGCCGGTGCAGGATCGCCTCACTCGACCAGCTCGGCTTCGCGCCTGGCAACCTGACGGACTTGCAACTGCCCGCCGGCATGAGCGGCGCCCAACAGCTGTTCGACGATTTCCTCACGCGCATCGACAGCTACGCGGAACGGCGCGATTTCCCCGCTGCGAAAAGCCGAGCTATCTGTCGGTGCATCTGCGCTTCGGCACGGTGTCGATCCGCACATTGGCGCGGCTCGCGTACGAGATGTCGCTGCAACCCGACGGCAAAGGCGCCGCGACGTGGCTGTCGGGACTGATCTGGTGGGATTTTTACTTCATGGTCCTCGCGCACCACCCGCGCCTCGCGAAAAGCGCGCCGTTCAAGCCGGAATACGAGCAGTTGCACTGGGAAAAAGGCCGCTCGGCCGACGCAGCGTTCGCCGCCTTGCGACGGCCGCACCGGCTATCCGCTCGTCGATGCCGCGATGCTGCAGTTGAACCAGATCGGCTATATGCACAACCGTCTGCGGATGGTCACGGCAAGCTTCCTCGCGAAGGATCTCGGCATCGACTGGCGGCTCGGCGAGCGATACTTCGCCGATTTGCTGAACGACTTCGATTTCTCGGCGAACAACGGCGGCTGGCAGTGGGCCGCCTCGACCGGCTACGGCGCGCAACCTTACTCCCGTATTTTCAATCCGGTCACGCGATCCGAAAAATTCGACCCCGACGGCGCTTTATCAAACGATATCTACCGCAGCTCGCGAACTTGCCGGCAAAATGGATTCACGCGCGGTGGCTGGCCGGCGCGGAGCGGCTCGCGGAATTCGGTGCATGGTACGGCGGGAATTATCCCGAACGGATCGTCGACCAGGCACAGGCCCGCGAGCGCACACTGGCTTGATACGGAAAGTGAGTGCCTGCTCACATTATTGAATAAGAAGGTCTGAAGGGGGCGAAGATGCGCCGTCTGCCGTCGCTGCTCGTGTTTTTGATCCTGACGCTGGCGGCCGGCTGGGCCGCGAGTCTGTCTCTGCCGGACGCGTGGTACACGGGCCTGCAAAAGCCTGTGTTCAATCCGCCGAACTGGGTTTTCCCACCGGTCTGGACCGTACTTTACGTGCTGATGGCGTTTTCCGCGTGGCGCGTGTGGAAGCGCGACGGCCTGACCGCGGCGATCGTACTGTGGGTCGTGCAACTGGTGTTCAACGCCGCGTGGATGTGGCTGTTTTTCGGCCTGCATCGGCCGGAGACGGCGCTGATCGACATCCTGATTCTGCTGCTACTGATCGTGATGCTGACGTATGTGTTCTGGCGGCGCGATCGCCTCGCGGGCATTCTGCTCGTGCCGTATGTCGTGTGGGTCGCGTACGCCGCGCTTTTGAACTACGCGTTGTGGCAGCTGAATCCGGCTGCTTGAGTGGAGTCTGCCAAGCGGGCGCGAAGGCCGCGCGATGAGAAAAGGGGAGTGCGCGACACGGGCAATGGCCTTGATGGCCAACCCCAAACACCAGCGCCTCACCACGCGCCGATGTTCCGATTGCTGACTGCCTCACGCCGATTACAGGCAGTCGGCTTAGCCGTAGTGCTGGCTCATCCACGACGGACGCGCGTTCGTCTCTTGATCGAGCTTGCGCATGCGGAATTCGAGATCGTAGAGATCGGTCGCTTCAGCGAGATAGGCGTCAGCGCGCTCCTTCGCGAGCTGGTCCGGCGACTTGGTCAGAAACAGGAACAGGCGGCTGATCAGATACATGGTTCACCTCGGCAGTGATAGCTAGGCGGTTACGCCTAAGGGATAACCCGTATTATAGGGAAAACCCTGATTACATGCCACTGCTCATTTTCGAGGTGTTGCTCGGACGTCACCGCCCGACCGACGATGCCGCCAATCCTTCCGCGATGCGGCCCGCGTCGTCCGTACGACGTTGATGCCGGAAAAACTCCCACAGCATGGCGCTCGCGTCCGGGCCCTTGGACGAATGGAAGGGCAGCGCATCGTCGCCGCCGGCCCATGCGTGACCCAGCCCCTGCACACGACAAACCCGTACCACGCGCCGCCCGCCGCGCAGATAATCGCGCATCACGACGCCATTTTTGCGGTCCTCGCGCGTCTCGCCGGCTTTGCGCGCGCCGTTTGCGTCAATGAGGCGGTTCAGACGCAGGAACTGCGTCGCCAACTGGTCCGCGTTGACTGGCGCCACCACATGGTCGGCATCGCCGTGGACGATCAATGCCGGCATGCCCGGGTATTGCGCGACGTTCGTGGTTTCGTCGACGAGTTCCGCCGGCTCGCGACGCGCGCCGCGCCGCATCACGTCCATCGCGGTAATGCCGGAGCGCGCCTCGCCGAAAGCGGGGCCGGAATGCAGCGCGACCGCGGCGAAATGCCCGGGGTACTTGACGGCCAATAGCGCGGTCAGCCCCGCGCCCGCCGAAATCCCCGCCACGTAGACACGCGCGCGGTCAAAGCCGTGTTGCTCGACCAGCGAATCCACCAGCGACACGACCGCGCGCGCTTCCGCGCCGCCCGCGTTATCGCCGGCATCGTACCAGTGCCAGCAGCGGTGCGAGTGCGCGTGCTTCGATTGCTCCGGATACACGACCGCGAAGCCGTAGCGGTCGGCGAGCAGGTTCATGCGCGTACCCTCGGCGAATTCGTCGATCGACTGCGTGCAGCCATGCAGCATCACGACCAGCGGCATCGCCTCATGCGCGTGCCCGGACGGGATATAGAGCCCGTACTGCAGGTGATTGACCAGCCGGCCCGGCGCGGCCGGCGCGGAATGGAACGAGCGCGTCCACGCGCCGCTCGCCCACGCGGCCGCGCGTGGACGCACGCGCGACTCGCGCGGCGCTTCGCGTTTCATCGGCGTGCGTAGCGCGGCAGCCGGCTTCAGTGGATGAGCCTTGCTCGACGGTTTGGTGGTGGCGGCGCGAACCGGTCGCGCCTGCGCTCGCTTGGCGGTTTTTTGCGCGTGTTCGGTTTGGATCGCGAGCAGGCGCTTGAAACCACGAAGCCAGATTTTCGACAGGCTTTTTGCCATCGGCGATAACCTCGCAAAAGGGACAAATGCGGACCCCAAAACTGCGGATCAGATGAAGTTGTGCAATGCACAATAACATCATTTTTCCTGCGGCGCTGAACACAGCGCCGCTCTTCGTGCCCCATTTCGATCGTCGCGAACCTTGGCGGGGCCCTGTCGTCAAACCACGTCGATAGCCGTTCGGCAGCTCACATTCGGCGTGCAAAAGCGCTGTGCGCCGCAAGACCGTCGCGCGACACCCGACTATACTGGCGGTTGATCTCCCGACGTGTCGATCCGGGCCGCATCGGCGTTTCGTGCCGGCCGCGCGCCGATTTCCACCAACCCGATTTCACGCGACCCGCGTCGCGCTCCCGCCATGCCCGATTTACCGATCCACCTGTGGTATTCGATCACCAGCCTCGGCGGCGCCGGCTTGACGCTGCCGCTCGCGCTCGCCATCGCGCTGTGGTTGGCGGTCGGCTACTCGTGGCGGCTCGCGGCCTGCTGGCTCGCGCTGCTCGGTACGGCGATCGGCGTCGTGACCTTGACCAAGCTCGCCTTCCTCGGCTGGGGCGTCGGCGTGCGCGAGCTCGATTTCACCGGCGTCAGCGGTCACTCCATGCTGTCCACGGCCGTCTATCCGGTCGCGCTGTTTTTGATGCTATTGCCGGCGCGCCGCGCCGTCCGGCTGCTCGGCGTGCTCGGGGGGCTTGCCGCCGGCCTGGCGGTGGGCTTGTCGCGCGTGGTGCTGAGCGCGCATTCGCCGTCCGAAGCCGTGACTGGCTGCCTCGTCGGCGCGCTCACCGCGCTCGTGTTCGTGCGCATCGCGTGGAATGCGGAGCCGGGCCGGCTGTCGGCGCTCCCGGTCACCGTCAGCCTGATGGTGCTGGCAATCCTGATGCACGGCGTGCACGTGCCCACGCAGCGCTGGGTCACGCATATCGCATTGAAGGTGTCCGGCCACGACCGGCCGTTCATTCGCGCGAAATGGCTGTCCCCACGCGACATTCGACCGTCGGCCGCGCCGCTGTCGCAAACGCGCAATACGCTCCAGCCGATGCGCGCGTCGGACATCTGAGCACGCTGCGCCGGCCCTTCCGCCGCGTTTTCAAGCTTCCTTTTACAGTTTCGTAGCAATTCCCTCGCTCTTCACGCCATACGTGAAGCGCTGCGCCGAATCGACCGTTTCGCGCACCGCTATAACCGCGCATATATTACGATAGCGTTTTTAAGCTATTGCTTCCCGTTCACGTCAGACTCCAGGTCCTTCATGACACCCTCTTGCCATCTGAAGCAGTACGCGCTGTGCGTCGCAGCCGCCGTCGCCGTCGTGGTCAGCGTCAAGGCCCACGCCGATGAACTGGTGGTCTCGGCCGCCGCCAGCCTGACCAATGCGTTCAAGGCGGTCGGCGACGCGTTCGAGCAACAGCATCCGGGCACCAAGGTTCTGTTGAACTTCGGCGCGTCCGACGTGCTGATGCAACAAATCGTCAAAGGCGCGCCCGCCGACGTATTCGCGTCCGCGGATCAGAAGGCAATGGACAAGGCCGCCGCCGAAAAGGTGATCGTGCCGTCGACGCGGCGCGACTTCGCCGCCAACTCGCTGGTGCTGATCGTGCCAGCCGACAGTCATTTCGCGCCCGCCAACCTCAACGCGCTGACGACCGCGAACGTCAAGCGAGTCGCGTTCGGCGATCCGGCCTCGGTGCCGGTTGGCCGCTACACGCAGGGCGCGCTTCAGGCCGCCGGCGTGTGGGACGCGGTCAGCGCGAAGGCGGTGCTCGCGTCGAACGTGCGTCAGAGCCTTGATTACGTCGCGCGCGGCGAAGTCGACGCCGGCTTCGTGTTCGGCACCGATGCCGCGATCATGCCCGACAAGGTCAAGGTCGCGCTGAACCTGCCGACGCAAACGCCGATCAGCTATCCGATCGCGCAGGTCGAAGGAAGCCATCACGCGGCCGACGCGCAAGCCTTCATCGACTTCGTGCTGTCGCCGGCCGGCCAGGCGGTGCTCGCGAAGTACGGCTTCAAGCCGGCGCATTGATTCACGGGGAGAGCACACGCTCATGCAACAGGCCTGGGTTCCGCTGCTGCTATCGCTGAAGGTCGCAGGCTGGGCCACCGCGCTCACTCTCGTGCTCGGCGTCGCGGCCGCGTTCGGCCTGTCGCGCTGGCGCTCCGGCGCGCGCGACGTGATCGATTCGCTGCTGATGCTGCCGCTCGTGCTGCCGCCCACCGTGCTCGGCTATTACCTGCTCGTGCTGCTCGGCCGACGCGGCGTGATCGGCGCGTGGCTCGACCGCTTCGACATCCAGCTCGTCTTCACGTGGCAGGGCGCGGTGATCGCGTCGACGGTGGTCGCGTTTCCGCTCGTGCTGAAGTCCGCGCGCGCCGCCTTTGAAGGCGTCGATCCGCAGTTGGAGCGCGCGGCGCGCACGCTCGGCGTCAGCGAAGCCGCGGTGTTTTTCCGCGTGACGCTGCCGCTCGCCGCGCGCGGGATCCTCGCGGGCGGCCTGCTCGCGTTCGCGCGCGCGCTCGGCGAATTCGGCGCGACGCTGATGATCGCGGGCAATCTGCCAGGCCGCACGCAGACACTGTCGGTCGCGGTCTATTCGGCGGTGCAGGCCGGCGACGACAGCACCGCCAACTTCCTCGTGCTCGTGACATCGGTCGCGTGCGTGACGATCCTGCTGCTCGCCGGGCGTCTCGTGCCGCAGCACACGCTTCTGAGAGCCCGCTGACATGCCGCTCAACGTCGCCATCCGCAAGACCTTCGAGACCGCCGAGCGGCGCTTCTCGCTCGACGTCGCGTTCAGCGCGAGCACGCAGCGGCTCGTGCTGTTCGGGCCGTCGGGCGCGGGCAAGAGCCTGACCTTGCAGGCGATCGCCGGCTTGCTGCGTCCCGATGAAGGGACCATCACGCTGCACGGCACCACCTTGTTCGATAGCGCGGTCGGCATCGATCAGAAGCCGCAGGCGCGCAAGATCGCGTATCTGTTTCAGGACTACGCGCTGTTTCCGCATCTGAACGTGCGGCAGAACATCGGCTTCGGGCTGCGCCGGGGCTGGCTCAATCCGCGTGCGCGCGGCGCGCATGCGCAGGTCGATTACTGGCTCGATGCGCTCGAATTGAGGGGCTTGGCGGGCAATCACCCGGCGCAGCTGTCGGGCGGGCAGAAGCAGCGCGTGGCGCTCGCGCGCGCGCTGGTTTCGCAGCCGCGCCTGCTGCTGCTCGACGAGCCGTTTTCCGCACTGGATAGTGAGTTGCGCCAGCGCATGCGACGCGAGCTATCGGACCTGCAAACGCGGCTCGATATTCCGATGGTGCTGATCACGCACGATCCGGACGACGTCGCCGCATTCGGCGATCAGGTCGTGCAGGTCAGCGACGGCCGCGTGCGCGAGGATCATCCGTTCGCAGGATATGCGCGCAGCGAGGCGTCACCTCGTTGAGCGGGTGGCATTGCGCCTTCGTTACGCCCCGGCAACCTCAATCCTTCACGCCAAGTATCACGCTCGACGCCTTGAACACCGCGACCGCGCTCGCGCCTTCCTGCAAACCGAGCATGTCGACGCTGCCATTGGTGACGACCGCCGTGACCACCGCGCCGCCTTCGAGCCCGAGCGACACTTCCGCGTTCACCGCGCCGCGCTTCACGCGGTGCACGGTGCCAGACAACTGATTGCGCGCCGACAGGTTCAACGGCGCATCGCGATCGCCATCACCCGGTACGAGCAAAACGACCCACGACGCCTTGATCAGCGCAAACGCCGCCACGCCGACCGCGAGCCCGAGGGCTTCGGTGCTCTCGTGCGTGAGCACGGCGACGATCGTGTGGCCGCCGGGCAGCGCGAGCGACACTTCGTCGTTGACGGTGCCGCGCTCGATCGCCGACACCGTGCCGTAGAACTGATTGCGCGCGCTCGTTTTCACGCCGATGCGGCCGATCAGGTCCCAGTCCGTCGCGAAGCCTTCGCCGATCGCCGCGCCGGCGCGTTCGAGAAAGCGCCGATGCTCGCGCTCGACCGCGCGAAACGTCTCGATCAGCTTCACCGCGCGCGGCGTCAGCGTCGTGCCGCCGCCGCCCTTGCCGCCGGTCAGACGCACGACGAGCGGCTCGCCGGCGAGGTTGTTCATCGTGTCGATGGCATCCCACGCGCCTTTGTAGCTGATGCCGACCGCCTTCGCCGCGCTCGTGATCGAGCCGGTCTCGCCAATCGCCGCAAGCAGCGCGATGCGGGCCGCGCCGCCGAGCGTCTGCGTGCCCGCCTGAAACCAGACGGAGCCGCCGAGTTCGAGGGCATCGCGGGGAGGATCGGGGCGGTCGACGGTCATGGCAGAGAGTGGTTGAGGGTACGTGGTAGGGCGGCGAATCATTATAGCGACGCGCTCTTCCGCCGCTGGCCCCTACGCTTGCCGCTCACCATGGCACGACTCTGCCGAGGTAGTCGAGGTAATGCAAACCGGCACGGCCCTCGTAAGCGTCGATCGTGCTGACCAGGTTCGGGATGCTTTCGTCGATGCTCAGACGCGCGTCCGGCCCGCCCATGTCGGTTCGCACCCAGCCGGGCGCCATCAGCAGCAGGGTTCTGGTATCGCTTCGATGACGCGCGGCAAAGCTGCGCATGAACATGTTGAGCGCGGCCTTGCTGCCGCGATAGACCTCATAGTTGCCATTCTCGTTGTTGGCGACGCTGCCCTGCCCCGACGACATCACGCCGATCGTGCCAGTCGGCCGAACGAGATCCTGCAAGGCCTCGACGACCCGCATCGGACTCAACGCGTTCGTCACCATCACGCGCACGAATTCGTCGGTCGATACATCCGCAATCGTTTCACTATCGTCGTTCTTGACGCCGGCGTTGACGAACAGCAGGTCGATCGGACGTCCTTCGAGGCGGCCCCGCAACGCGGCGACCTGTTCGGGCATCGTGATGTCGACCGTTTCGACTTCGAGTGCGTCATGTGACGCTTTCGCAAGCTGAAGGAGTCTGGTCGTGGAATTTTGTCTGCCGGTCGCGATGACTCGCCAGCCGCGCTTCAGATACTCCTCGACCATCGCGAAGCCGAGACCGCGCGAGGCGCCGATCAGAAGCACGGTTTTTTGCTGGTTTGCGGATTGCATGGAACGTTTCCTGTCGATGGACTCGGGTTAAAGCCGGTCCAGGAAATATAGTCCCGCGTGATACAGCGCGGAAGATGCAATGCTTGCACTTACCGACCGTGAATCGTCGACAATGAGCAAACGCCCGAACCAGGAGACCGCGCGATGTCACCCTCTCGTGAATACTGGTTCCCAGCCAAACGCTATGGCTGGGGTTGGGGCCTTCCCGTGCGCTGGCAAGGATGGATGACGCTGCTCGCGTATGTCGTGTCGCTCGGGGTGGTCGTTTTCCGGTTTCAACCCGCGGGTCATCCGCTCACGTTCGCCTTGCTGGTCGCGCTATTAACCGTGGCTCTCGTGGTCGTGTGCCGGCTGAAGGGCGAGCCGCCGCGCTGGCGGTGGGGTAAGGACTAGCAAGTCCGCTCAGCCACGCCAACACCCGCGTCTCCAGCCGGGTTTGCAGGTGGTCGGGTTCATTCGGTTTCGCTGTCGTCGGTGTCGGCATTGGAGTTGATTTCGTGTCGCATCGCCGAGCCTGCAAGTACGCTCGCTTGCAGGGGCGCGGCCTCCTTGCGCTCGCTGTATCGATCGGTCAGATAGTCCGAACGGTCCCGCACGAGCAGCGTGAACTTGATCAGTTCTTCCATCACGTCGACCACGCGATCATAGTAGGACGAGGGCTTCATACGGCCATCGGAATCGAATTCCTGGTATGCCTTCGCGACCGACGACTGATTGGGGATGGTCACCATCCGCATCCAGCGGCCAAGCACGCGCAGCGCGTTTACCGCATTGAACGATTGCGAGCCTCCGCACACCTGCATCACAGCCAGCGTGCGCCCCTGGGTCGGCCGTATTCCCGCGCTTTCGAGCGGCAGCCAGTCGATCTGATTCTTGAATACGGCCGTGAGATTGCCGTGGCGTTCCGGACTGCACCAAACCTGCCCCTCCGACCACTCGGACAGCTTGCGCAGTTCGACGACCTTCGGATGATCTGCCGGGACGCTATCGGCGAGCGGCAGGCCGTGCGGGTCGAATACCCGCGTTTGCGCTCCGAAATGACGGAGGATGCGCTCGGCTTCGAGCGTCAGCAGCCGGCTATACGACGTTGCTCGCAGCGACCCGTAAAGCAGCAGGATGCGTGGCGGATGCGTTGAAGTGGTCACGGGTGCCAGCTTGTCCACGTCCGGTATATCGAGGTGAATAGGGCTGACGTTCGGCAGATCACTCATCACGATCCGTTTCTCCCCAAGTTGGGCGCGACTTTCCGCTGCCCTGATTCGTACCATGCTTGCGAACGGTTCACGACCCCCACGACGAGCAGCATCACGGGGACCTCGATCAGAACCCCAACCACCGTCGCCAGTGCGGCACCCGAATGAAAGCCGAACAGGCTGATTGCGGTGGCCACGGCGAGTTCGAAGAAGTTGCTTGCGCCAATCAGACTCGACGGGCCAGCGACGCAATGTGCGACGCCCAGCTGGCGGTTGAGCAGGTAGGCCAGTCCCGAGTTCAGAAACACCTGAATGAGGATTGGCACGGCGAGCATCGCGATCACCAGCGGCTGCTCAACGATCTGCCGACCCTGAAACGCAAACAGCAGGACCAGCGTCACGAGCAAGGCGCAGATGGACCAGGGACCGAGACGGGCAACGACGCTACGGAAATGCGCTTCGCCCTTTCGAAGAAAGCGTTGGCGCAGCAGTTGCGCGAGGATGACCGGGATCACTATGTAAAGGCCAACCGAAGCGATCAGTGTGTCCCAAGGCACTGTAATCGCGGACAGCCCGAGTAGCAACGCGACGAGTGGCGCGAACGCCACGACCATGATCGAGTCGTTCAGCGCGACCTGCGACAGAGTGAAATACGGGTCGCCCTTGCACAGCTGCGACCACACGAAGACCATTGCCGTGCACGGCGCGGCGGCGAGCAGGATGAGACCTGCGAGGTAGCTGTCGAGTTGCTCGACGGGCAGCCACGGCCTGAACACGTGACGAATGAACACCCAGCCCAACACGGCCATCGAGAACGGTTTGACGAGCCAGTTGACCACGAGCGTCACGCCGATGCCGCGCCATTGGCTGCCGACCTGCTTCATCGCCGAGAAGTCGATCTTGATGAGCATCGGGATGATCATCACCCAGATCAGCACGCCGACGGGCAGGTTGACGTGCGCGAGTTCCATGCGCCCGAGCGCCTGAAATGCGCCCGGCAACAACTGGCCGAGTATCACGCCTGCCACGATGCACAGCGCGACCCACACCGTCAGATAGCGCTCGAAGAAGCCGATAGCCGGGCGCGCGGCTGCACGAGCCTCAGCGCGACTCATTGGTTTCCTCTGCCGGACGCTCGCCAATGGCACGCATTTCGCGCTGGATTGCGTCGTGGTTGAGCGCGTGCAGCGGCAGGTTCACGAACTGGCTCACGCGATTCATGATCTGTCGATAGACGTTGTCGAAAACTTCGCGCTTCTCGTCGTCGGTTCCCTGGCAGGCTGCGGGATCTTCAAAGCCCCAGTGCGCGCTGATCGGCTTGCCGGGCCAGATCGGGCAGACCTCGCCCGCGGCCTGATCGCATACGGTAATGACGAAGTCCATCTGCGGCGCGTTGGGCGTTGCGAACTCGTCCCAGCTCTTACTGCGCATCTTCGCGGTGTCGTAGCCCAGTGCCGCGCATTTCTCGATCGCGAACGGATTGACTGCGCCGGATGGATGGCTGCCCGCGCTGTACGCGCGAGACTGTCCTTTGCCGAGCACGTTGAACAGCGCCTCGGCCATGATGCTGCGTGCGCTGTTGCCGGTGCAGAGAATCAGTACGGAATACGGTTTGCCGCTCATGTGCGGCTCCGAAATGAAATGCTTGTCTGGGACGGAGCGCAGCAGGCTGCCGCGGATTCGTTTGCTGCCAATGCCTCCTGGGTATGAGATTGCCCATAGATGGGAGCCGATTCGAGCGTCAGAAAGGTTTCCCAGGCCACGCCTTGCGGATCGACGGTCCACGCCTTGTCCGACTTCGCGTAACAGCATGTCGTGCCGCTCTGGTGCTGCACGGGAACTTCAGCGGCGGCGAAGCGCGCGTTCATCTCTGCCAGTTCCTCATCGGTTTCGACCTGGATGCCAATGTGATCGACGCCAGGTTTCGCCCCGCGTTGCGAGATCGCGAAGTTCACGACGGGGTCGCTCAACTCCCACTTGCAGTAATCGCTCTTGATGACCGTCGGCTCGACGTTGCCAAACATCGCGCTGTAGAAGCGGATGCTGTCGGCGAGATTGTCGACAGCCACGTGAATGTGCATGCGTTTCATGTTTCGTCTCGGCAGCAGTTGGAAAGGTCGCTCGCGGCGCACGATGCACCGGAGCAGCAGTTCTCTGTGAGGAAGTCGATCAGCGACGTCATCGCGTCGAAGTTTGCGGTGTAGATGACGAAGCGCCCTTCCTGTCGCGGACTCACCAGTCCGGCGTGTGTCAGGTCTTTCAGGTGGAATGAAAGGCCGGAAGGCGAAATGCCTAACTGCTGCGCTATTTCGCCAGCCGCCATGCCTTCGGGGCCGGCAACGACGAGCTGGCGAAAGATCGCGAGACGGGATTCGTGAGCGAGCGCGCCGAGCGCGCGTACGGCATTGATCGTGTCCATAAAGACACTATATCCACTTCACCGCTATATTTCAATATTTGTTGAAATATCGCAATTTGGTCGGTGGTTCGCTCTTTGATGACGGATGGCGCTAGTCGGGACGGCTTGCGTACTGCGCAATCCCATTCCCAAACGACCAGTTCTCCTTCTCGACCTCGACGAGATTGATGAACACATCCTCGGGCCGCACGCCCGGCGACTTCCCGAGTTCATCGACGATGCGCCGATACAGCGCCTTCTTCTGCTCGACCGAGCGCGTGTTGCTGACGGTCAGTTGGATCACGACGAGATCGTCGCCGCGCTCGATATTCTGGTACTGCCGGTCATAGATCATGTTGTCGGTCGTATGCTCGGTGATCAGCATGAACATGTCGTCCTTCGGCACGTTGAACGTATCCACCAGCGAGCGCTGGATACCGGCGCTCAGCGCCTGGCGGTAATCGGCCGGCTTGCCGGCGCGCAGTGAGATCCGGGTGAGCGGCATGATGGGCTCCTTGTTTGCGGTGTTGGGTTGAACACAGCTTAGGCGCGCTCGGTCATAATAAACAGATATCCCTGTCTATTTCATCCATTTCCATCCGAAATGAAAGTCCTCGATCTCGATGCGGTGCGCGCCTTCGTGCTGGTCGCCGATCTGCGCAGCTTCACGCGCGCCGCAGACGCGCTCGACACCACGCAATCGGCCGTCAGCCTGAAGCTGAAGCGACTGGAGGCGCACCTGGGCAAGCAGTTGCTGGAGCGCACGCCGCGCATCGTGCGTCTGTCCGCCGACGGCCACGCGTTTCTCGGCGCCGCGCGCGAGTTGCTGAACGCGCACGAGCGTGCGCTCGGCGCGCTGTCGGTGGAGCGGCGGCGGCTCGTGCTCGGGCTCAGCGAGCACGTTGCGGGCTCCGATCTGCCGCACCTGCTCGGCCGGCTCAACGCACACGATCCGGGCCTCGTGGTCGAGTTGCATATGGGCACATCGGCGGCGTTGCTCGCGCAGTTCGACGAACGCCGGCTCGATGCGGCGATCGTCCGCTACGGCGCCGACGAACCGCCGCGCGATGACGCGCAGACGCTATTCAGCGAACCCCTCGGTTGGCTCGCGACGCCGACATGGCTGCCGCGAGTCGGTGAGCCGCTAGCGCTCGCGCTATTGAGCCCGCCGTGCAACGTGCGTGACGTCGCGTTGCGCACGCTGACGGCGGCGGGGATCGCCTGGCAGGAGGTGTTTGTGGGTGGTGGCGTCGCGGCAGTGGGCGCGGCTGTGGCCGCTGGGCTCGCCGTGTCGCCGCTCGCGCGTCGGGTTGCGCCGCGCGGTCTGATCGACGTCGGCGTGCGGCTCAGCCTGCCGGCGCTGCCGGAATCGCGTGTGACGCTGCATTCGCGCGTGCGCGAGGCCCGCTCGGCGGAAACGCTGCGGCTGCTTGCAAACGGCCTCGCCACGGCGTGACGCCCGACCGATGCCACACCGCGCCGCTCGAAGCAGTCTTAGTGGATGATCGGCGGCAGCGAACCGCTGCTGGCGGTCGCCGGATTGGGTACGGAGCCCATCGGCGCGATGTCGCTAACGTTTGCGGACGCGTCCGGCGAAGTCCGCACGGGCGGTTTGATCAGATTCGCACGGGAAAGCGCGGGCTTCGCCGCGACCTTGTCCACATGCGGACGCGCGGTGTGAGCCGCCGCGAAATCGGTGTGCACGACCTTGCCCCGAGCCGGCTTCGCGTGCGCCAGTTGCACATGTGGCTGCGCGTGCTTCGCGGTCTGCGCGGTCACGGTCGGGTGCGACCGGTTCGGCCCCGACGCCGCGACTTTCGTACCGCCTTTCACGTTCCCGCCCGCCACGAGATGTTTCTCGCCGTTCTCATGCGCCGCGAGTTTGCCGCCGTGGGCCGCGCCGGCCGACGCGACATGGGTTGCCGCGTGCCGGGCGCTCGCCGTCTGCCGCGCATGCGCACCAGCTTTGGTCTTGATTCCGCCCTTGGCGCCCGCCTTCACTTTCACCACCTCGGGTTTTTTCCGCGCGTGCGCCTGCCGGGTAACGTGTCCGCTCGCGATATGCCCGCTCGCCTCCGGCGGATTCCACACTTCCGCATAACCGGCAGCCAACGCCACCTCCGACACACACCACACGGCCAGCGCCGCTGCTACTGCTCGAACCCGCATCTGCTGCTTCTCCTGATCGACGACTGCCAAAACGAGCCGGGATTATATTCTCTTGCAGAAATCCACTTTTGGACTAATATCATTAAACAGTACACATAGGGACCTACCCGCAATGACTCACGCTGCCCGAATTTCCTCGCCCGAGGCATCGCCGCGACAATCGCTTTCGGAACCCACGCTGACGCAGATGTCCGCGGCCGGTCTGCGTGCGTTCTTCAACATCGCGCGCGACTGGGACCTGAGCGCCGACGAGCAGATCGTGCTACTCGGCAAGCCGGGCCGCTCGACGTTCTTCAAGTGGAGGGCGACGCCCGAGACCGCGCGCCTCAGCCACGACACGCTGGAGCGATTGTCGCTGCTGCTCGGCATCTACAAGGCGCTGCAGATTCTGCTGCCGCAGCCGAGCGCCGCCGACACCTGGGTCAAACGTCCCAACAGCGCGCCGCCGTTCGGCGGCAAACGCGCGCTGGACCGCATGCTGGCGGGCAACATCAGCGATCTCGTGGCCGTGCGCCAGTATCTCGACGCAATGCGAGGCGGCTGGGCGTGACACAACCGCAATGGCAGGACCGCTGGACCAGCGCAGCGCTCGATTGGTCGCCCGCGTATCGCGTGATTCCGACGCGCTTTCCGGCCATCAACCTGTTCGATCGGGTCGCATCGCCGGAGGATTTCGACGCGCTGTACGCGCTCGAAACGATGACCAACGACCGTCTGCGCACCGAAATCGGCGAACTCGATCTGGTGCCGCGCGAGGAGCGCCGTTTCGGGCCCGGCTACGGGCCGATCATGGCCGCGCTCACGCATCTGAATCCGCTCGGCAGCCGCTTTTCCGACGGCACCTACGGCGTGTTCTATTGCGCGCGTTCACGCGCGACTGCGATCGCCGAAACACGCTATCACACGGGTCAGTTTCTCCAGGCGAGCGCCGAGCCGCCGATGCGTCAACAGATGCGTCTCTACACGGTAGTCGCACAAGGCAGCGTGGTCGACTTGCGTCGCGACCCCGAGTTCGATCCCGCCGTGCTGTCGCCCGACGACTACCTTCCCGGACAGGCGCTCGGGCGCGCGGTACGCGCGTCGGGCGCGCCGGGCATCGTGTATCCGTCGGTGCGCGACAGCGCTGGCGAATGCCTCGCGGCATTCCGCACGATGCTGCTGCGCGACTGCCATCACGCGGCATACCTCGAATACAACTGGAACGGCAGGAGCGTCGATATGGTGTTCGAGTTGAATCAGGTCGGGTGACAGAAGAGCGGCGAAGCAGCGCGGGGACTTCAGCCGTTCAAGGCAAGGCCAATTCCGCCGCCCCTTCCGCGCGCGCGGCCTCGACCGAGATCGACCAACGACGCAACGCCTGCGGCTGCACGATCGTCAACGTGCCGTCCGGCCCGAACGCGCCCGTATCGATGAACACTTGCGAGCCGATCTGCGTGATGTCGCGCACCGGCGTATGGCCGCAATAAGTCAGCGACAGCCCGCGCTGCCGCAGCGGATCGCCGTTGCCCAGCGCGAGCTCGCGACCCCACAGCAATTGCTGGCGCGTTTCGGCCGAATAATTGCCCGCGTCGAGCTCGGCGTCGGAGCCGAAAAATTCGGCGTGCAGAACGTTGAAGCGCGCCTTGCCGCTGCCGATCACGCGCACGAGCGGCAGCGTGCGCAGATGCTCGGCGTAATAGCGCAGACGCTCGTCGGGCACGTCGGCCGCCCACGCGCCGCCGATGCCGTACCACCACTGCCGCCGCAAGCGGCCGTCGGCGACCGCGCACAGCGCGTCCTCGTGATTGCCGAGCACCGCATGGAACCACGGCTTCGCGAGCAGCGCGAGCGCCTGCTCCGAGTGCTCGCCCCGATCGACCAGATCGCCGACCGAAAACAGCCGGTCGCACGTCGGATCGAACGCGATCTGACGCAGCAGGTAGCGCAACGCGTCGACGCAGCCGTGCAGATCGCCGACCACGAAATCGCGGCCGGCCTCGTTGGCGTCGTGATGCTGAACGAAGTTGGCGGGGGTGGAATTCATTCCACCATGATAATGCGGCCGACGCGCACGCGTATGCGGGGTGCCTATCGTATCCGCACGCTTCATCGAGCAAGAAAGACATCGAACGACGCAAAAATGACGCTGAAACGGCACATTTGCGGTATGCGTTACCGGAAATGCACGTTTGCGCGAGTCACTCCTGGCGCGCGCCCGAGTCGTCCCGCGCGCTATTGCAGCGTGCGCAGCTTCGCCACCTGGTCGGCCGCGATCGTCGCCTGCGGATTGCCGAACTGTTTCGTCACGTAGTTGGTGATCGCCGCGATCTGCTCGTCGTCGAGATGGCCGCCGAACCCGGGCATCAGCACGTCCGCGTGCGCGGTCGTGCGATTCACGCCGTGCAGAATGACCAACGCGAGATTGTTCGCGTCGTTCGCGCCGACCGTCGAGTTGTGGATCAGCGACGGATACGCGCCCGGCGCGCTCGCGCCCACGCCCTGCCCGGTCCAGCCATGACAGGTCGCGCAATTGGCGACGAACAGCTGCGCGCCGTTCACGCCGGTGATCGCGGTGCCGCGCATGGCGGTGACGTCGCTGGCCGGCTTGCCCCATTGATGACGGGGACGCGCGTCGCCGCCGCTCACGGCCGGCACCGAGCGCAAGAACACGACGATCGAGCGCAGATCCACCGGCGTCAGGTACTGCGTGCTGTTCGCGACCACTTCGCCCATCGGGCCGGCCGCGTTTGCGCGGCTCGGCGCCGCGCCGGTCGACAGATACGCCGTGAGTTCGTCGTCGCGCCAGTCGCCGACGCCGCTCAGCTTGTCCGGCGTGATATTGAACGCATGCCAGCCGGCCTGCACCGCACCGGAGAAACGCGCGCTCGACTTCAGCCCCTGCATGAAATTGCGCGGTGTATGGCATTCCTCGCAATGCGCGAGCCCTTCGACCAGATACGCGCCTCGGTTCCATTCGGGGCTCTGTTTCGGGTCCGGCACGAAGCGCCCCTCGGTGAAGTTGAACATGTTCCAGAACACCATTAGCCAGCGCTGATTGAACGGGAACTTGAGGCTGTTCGAGGGCGGCGTGTAGTGAATCGGCGCGAGCGTGTTCAGATACGCGCGAATCGCGAGCACGTCCTGTTCGGTCACGCGTGTGTAGGCGGTGTATGGGAACGCCGGATAGAGCCGCTCGCCGCCTTTGCCGATGCCTTCGTGCATCGCGCGCATGAAATCGGCGTCGCTCCATTGGCCGATGCCGGTGTCGGGATCGGGCGTGATGTTCGGCGTCACGATCGTGCCGAACGGTGTGCTGATCGGCAGGCCGCCCGCGAATGGGCGCGACTTGTCCGCCGTATGGCAGGCCGCGCAATCGGCAGCACGGGTCAGGTATTGGCCGCGCTTCACGAGTTCGCCATTCGCGGCCTTGCCGGCGAGCATGGCCGGGCCGCCGGCCGAAGCCTGCGCCGCGTCGCCGGCGCGCGCCTGGGTGATCGGCATTTCGTCGGTCGAGTCTGCGGCCGGGCCGTGCGACTCGTGCCACGCTATCGACAGCGCAAACAGCGAAAACGCGGCCGCGAGCGCCGCGCCGCCGAAGCGGCGGCGCTGGTTGACGTGCATCAGCGCAGGGTCCGGCTGCACGCGACAGGTGTTCTTCGTCATTGTGGCTCTCCGGTCGGCGCTCAGATTTCGCGCTTCAGCTTGTCGCCCAGTTTCAGCGACAGTGCGGCGATCGTCAGCGTGCAGTTCACCGACGCGGCGGTGGGCATCACGCCGCTACTCGCGATGAACAGGTTCGAATGATCGTGCGTGCGGCAGTCCGCGTCGACGACCGAACTCGCCGCATCGCTGCCCATGATCGTCGTGCCCATGATGTGATTGTTGGGCGCGAAGCTGTCGTCGAACGAGACCTCGGTGCCGCCGAATAGCGTCGCGATCTGCGCATACAGTTCGTGCGTATTGGCGGCGCTCTTCTTCACGTAGTCGTTGATCGAGTAGTAGATCTCGGGCTGAGGAATCCCGAGCGCGTCCTTGTGATCTGCCGACGGCACGATGCGGTTCTGCGGCTCCGGCAGATGTTCGTGAAAGCTGTTGATGTTCAGCGTGCGCGCCGCGCGGTCGCGAATCTGCCGGTCGAGCTCGGCGCCGGTCAGGCCTTTTTTCAGCAGGTCGGCGGTGACGCCCATCGTCGGCACGCCGTTCGACAAATGCAGCTTCTTCGACGAGTAATCGGAGCGGAACGCGCCGTCGCGGAAGTTGACGATCGAGGTCATCTCCATCGGACCACGGCCGGGCCACAGCGGTTCGTTGGCGAGAAACGTGACGCCGGTGCCGGGATGGTCCATCAGGTTGCGGCCCACCTGATCGGAGCTGTTGCCGACGCCGTGCGGGAATTTGTCGGAGGTCGACATCAACATCAGCTTCGGCGTTTCGATGCCGTTCGCCGCGAGCACGAACAGCTTGCCGGTGACGCGTGTGCTATTGCCGTTCGGGTCCTTGTAGTGGACCGCGGTGATGAGCCCTTTGTCGTCCGCTTCGATGCGATACACGACCGCTTCGGGAATCAGTTTCGCGCCGGCCTGCTCGGCCTTCTCCGCGTGAATCACGCCGTTGTACATCGCGGCGATCGGGCAGATCGGCATGCAGTTGTTGTTGCCGCAGCAGGTGGGCCGCGCATCGTACGGCCGGCTGTTGCGCGCGACCGGTTCGGGCACGACCTTGAAGCCCTGCGCGTTGAGCACGTCGCTGAACCGCTGATCCATGTACGACAGTGGCAGCTGCTGCATCGGATAGGGCTTCGAGCGCGGCGAACCGAGATCGATCGAACTATCGGGACCGGACACGCCGAGCTGCACTTCGGCGGCCACGTACCACGGCTCGAGCGTTTCGTACGGATACGGCCAGTCGCGCCCGACGCCATACAGCTTGCGCAACTGGAAGTCCGACGGCAGCAGCCGCCACGCGGCGGCCGCCCAGTGCCAGGTCGTGCCGCCGACCAGCCGCACGTATTGTGAGTTGTACGGATAATCGCCCTTCTGGATCAGGTAGTTGTTCGCGGGCGCGTACTCGGGATGCGGCGCGTAAGGCGTCGACGGATACGGCGTCGCGAAGTCGGACCTGGCCGGCGAGTTGCGGAAGTTCTCGACGATCTGCCAGCGCGGAATGCGCGGCCCCGCTTCGAGCAGGATCACCGACGCGCCCGCCAGCGCCAGCTGATGCGCAACCAGACTGCCGGCGACGCCGGAGCCGACCACGACGATATCGGCGGATTGTGTGTTTGCCATCGTTTCTCTCTTCGATGCCCTGCCAGTTGCGGGCTTTGTTCGTGCGACGCTTGCGGGTCCGGCGTGCTGGTTGCGCTGCTGGCGTGGCCCGCTCGCGGGCTCGCGCGGCTCACGCGGGCGTCGGCTTCTGCGTCCAGTAGAACGGCACGTCGCGGCAATAGGAGGGAATCGTGAGCACGTCTTGCACGGGCTCGAACATCAGCGCCTTTTCATACGCGATCACCTGGACGTGCGGCATGTCGCCGACGAGGCCCAGATACCACGCGCGCATGATCGCGCCGACCGTTTTCGCGAGCGCGGGCTGGTCGGTCTGCAGCGCCTGCGTGACCGTATCGGACGGCACGCCGCCGTGGCCTTGCAGCCACGTGTTCAGCGCCGCGACGTTCTGCGCGAACTGGTTATCGGCACGCGACAGCGCATCGTAGACACGTTGGCCAAGCACGGTATCGAAACTGCTACGACCGGTGAGGTGTTGCGAAAGCGCGAGGAAGGCATCGAGTCCGCCCCCGGCTGGCCGCGTATCGGCGAAGGCGGGCGCGATCCACGCCAGCGAACGGCTCGCGCCGGCGAACGCGAGCGCCGCGGCCGTCGCGCACGAGCCGAGCACCCAGGCCCTGCGCGAAGCGGAAAACGACGGCGGCAAGCCGGTGAAACGTGTGGCATTGCGATAAGACTTCGCTCCTTGCCGATGCGTCACGTGGGGATGCGCATCGTTATCCTCAGGAACATCTGTCATGGGGGCTCCAGATGATGAGTCGTTCTCGACGAGCAACGCGGCGAGGGCATGATGCCGTTCGCCTGCCGCTTCGTTTGCTCTTCCCCAAACCTGGTCTTACGCCGCTTCAGCGGTCTCGTATCCGTGCGCGTGATTCACGCGCGCCGCATGTGCGGTGTTGCATGCATGACCGCAACGATTGCTGCCGTTATCTACCAATCGCCTTTCAAGTGAAAGCGGCGCGCAAGGCCGCCGCGAAAGACTATAGCCTGTGACCCACCATTCGACAATCGGTCCGCGTTGCACGCGTAGAATCCGCGACACCGCCTGCCCTACACTTCGTCGTTCATCGAATCCATGTCCATCAACTACTATCCCCAGCTTCTTCGCAATCGGCCCCGCACGGTGATCGGCCTCGTGATCGGGATCGTCGTCGCGTTCCTCGTGCCCGGTCATACGAGTCCGATCGCCCGCACACTGATCGGCTGGGACGCGGCCATCTGGAGCTACCTGCTGATGATCTGGGTGCATATGGCTCTTGCCGACGAGCACCGCGTGCGCGAATACGCGATGCGCGACGACGAAAACGCGGGCGTCGTGCTGGTCGTCATTTGCGTCGCGACGATCGCGAGCATCGCCGCGATCGTGCTCGAACTCGCGTCGGCCAAGGGCGCGGGCGGCGCAACGACCGTCTGGCACTACCTGCTGACCGGTCTGACGCTGATCGGCGCATGGTTTCTGATTCCGACGATCTTCACGCTGCACTACGCGCGCCTCTACTACGACACGGACGCGCAAGAGACCGCGTTGAAGTTTCCCGATCACCATTTACTGCCGAACTACTGGGACTTCCTGTACTACTCGTTCACGATCGCGGTCGCGTCGCAGACTTCCGATGTCGTGTTGCGCTCACGCGAAATTCGCCGCGCGACGCTCGCCCAATCGGTCCTGTCGTTCTACTTCAACGTCGCGGTGCTCGGCCTGTGCGTGAACATCGCGGCGGGGCTGCTGGGTTCGTGACACGGCCGCTGCGCGGCGTTCGGATGAATTTCATGCGAGTGCCACGCGCGTGCCACATGGCGGCCACATGGCTGCCACACGAGCGGCACCCAGGCTTCACGCGTCCGCTTGAACCGCATTCCGTGCAACGCGGGGCCGCCCGTGTAAAACCGGCCCCGCACCACCCCGATTTACATGCCGGCCACCCGTGGCGTGCGTAACAATGCCCGCATTTTTGCGCGCGCTCCGTGCGCGCGCGCACCTTCGGCACCCGCCATCTCACCGTAACCTCCCCGTTTCCGCGCTAGCGCGGTGCCCGGCTGCCCGCGCGTTGGCACACGGTTTGCTCCTTTCCGCGACGAGTGACGACCAGTCCCGCGAGACCGGCGTCTGGCGTCAAAGCACCCGCGACTGGCCAGCGGCGCGACGATCTTTGCACTACATTGACCAGTAGGTGCCCCCGCTGACGCATCGCGCGGTATCCGGCTCGGGAAGCCCAATGAGCGCTGTGATCGCATGCCAAGTGCATCCACACCGCAGCAGGACAACTCTGGAAACGACCGATGGAATCTCCAAACGGGTACGCGCCGCGGATTTATTTTTTTCATTCTCTTCTCGTCGGGCCCCTCGATGCCTGGCCCGCGCAGTTCGCTCATGCGGCCGGGCTCGGCTTCGATCATGCGTTGATCGGCGGGCTGTTCGAGCCCGGCCAGGCCGGCCATGGCCAGGTGGTCGGCAATCACGCTCGGCTGCATCCCGTGTTCGAGGCGCAGCATTCCGTGCACGACGCCGTACGCATGCTCGCCGATGCCGCGCGCCGCAACAACCTGACGCTGCTGGTCGATCTCGTGATCGACCGCATGGCCGCCGACGGCGTGCTGTACAGCGAGCATTCGGACTGGTTTCACGCGCGTGAGTCCGAGCTCGCACGGCTCGATCCGCGCCACGTGCATCGCGAAGACAACGTTGCCTACGCGAATTTCGACGACCCCGCGACGAGTGCCTCGCTGAGCGTCTGGTGGACCCAGCAACTGCTCGCGCTCGCCGAGGCGGGTGTCGGCGGCTTCCGTTTCGATTCGCCGCATCGCGTGCCGGCTGCCGTATGGCGGCACCTCGGCGATGAAGTGCGCGCGCAGCATCCGCGCGTGCGCTTTCTCGCGGCAACGCCGGGCCTGTCGCG
The DNA here is from genome assembly GCF_014397665.1 of Paraburkholderia sp. UCT2. Lineage (NCBI taxonomy): Bacteria > Pseudomonadati > Pseudomonadota > Betaproteobacteria > Burkholderiales > Burkholderiaceae > Paraburkholderia > Paraburkholderia sp. UCT2. The sequence continues at coordinate 50,075 of NZ_VZQO01000019.1, read as the reverse complement.
CGGCGATCTGCCCGGTCTCGAAGCAGCCGGCTTCGACAGCGCGTTTTCGTCGGTGCGCTGGTGGGATTTCCGTTCGAGCTGGATGGCCGAGGAGCATGCGGCGCTCGCGCGCGTTGGTGCGCCGATCGCCTTTCCCGAAGCGCCGTACGGTACGCGCCTCGCCGCCGAGCTGAGCGACGTGCATGATGCGGCGATCGTCGAGCGGGCGTATCGACGCGCGTTGTTCACGTCGGTTGCATTGGGCAGCGGCTGGATGATGCCGATGGGCTTCGAATACGGCATCGCCGAACCGATGTCGCAAACGCGCGGCGACGCCGCGCAGTTCGCCCGCGCCGCGCAGTCGCGCCGCTTCGATCTGAGCGCCGCCGTCACCCAGGCCAACGACTTCGCGCGCAACACGCCGACGCTGCACGCGAACGGTGAATTGCGCCCATTGAGCGGCCCCGGCGCATCGGCCGCGGTTCTGCTGCGCGGCGACGCAGCCGATCTGCGCGACGCCAGCGAAGCAGTCCTGATCGTCGTGAATCCCGAGCTCGGTGCGCCAGTGCGTGTCGATCCCGCGCGCTTCCTCGCGGGCGTGCCGGGCAGCTTTACGCGCTTCGCGCCGCTCGGCGCGCGCGGCCGAACCGAACCCGCGGCACTCGCGCCGTTCGCGCTCGCGCCCGGTGCGGTGCGGCTGCTGCGCGCGTTCGCGGAACAGCCGATCTGCCTCGCGCCGCCGATCGACAAGGCGAACAGCAAACGCAGCGGCCGCAAGACAGTGCTCGACGCGGTCGAAGCGCCGCGCGTCGCGATCGAGAGCGTGTCGCCGTCCGTGGAAAACGGCCGCTTCGCGGCGAAACGCAGCGTCGGCGAGCGCGCGGAAATTCGCGCGGCGATCTTCGCCGAAGGTCACGACAAGATCGCGGCTGCCGTGCTGTGGCGCGCGGCCGACGAAACCGCGTGGCACGAAGAACTGATGTCGCCCGCGCCGCCGGCCGGGCTCGACTTGTGGAGCGCGCGCATTCCGCTCGAGCGGATCGGCCGCTACGAGTTCACCGTGATCGCGTGGCGCGACGACTTCGCGTCGCTCGTCGAGCACATCCAGAAGAAGCTGAAGGCGAACCAGACCGTCGAGATAGAACTCGACGAAGCCGCGCATCTGTTCGCGCTCGTGCTCGCCGAAGTCGAGACGACCGAAGGCGCCGACAAGGAGCCGCTCGAACACATCGTGCGCGACTTCCAGAAGGCCGACGCCGAACAGAAGCTCGCAGTGATTCTCGCGCCCGCCACAGCGAAGGCAATGACCGCTGCGCGCCATCGCCCGTTTCTGAGCCGCGACCCCGTGATCTACAAGATCGACGCGGAACGCACGGCCGCCTGTTTCGCGAGCTGGTACGAGATCTTCCCGCGCTCGATGAGCGACGACGAGTCGCGCCACGGCACGTTCGCGGACGTGAGCGCGAAGCTGCCGCGCATCCGCGACATGGGCTTCGACGTGCTGTACTTCCCGCCGATCCACCCGATCGGCCTCGCGAACCGCAAGGGCCGCAACAACACGCTGACCACGCAGCCGGGCGATGTGGGCAGTCCCTATGCGATCGGCGCCGCCGAGGGCGGTCACACCGCCGTGCATCCGCAACTCGGCACGCTCGACGATTTCAAGGCGATGCTCGCCGCCGCGCATGCGCATGGCCTCGAGATCGCGCTCGACTTCGCGATCCAATGCTCGCCCGATCACCCGTGGCTGAAGGAGCATCCGACGTGGTTCGCGTGGCGCCCCGACGGCACGCTGCGCTACGCCGAGAATCCGCCGAAGAAGTATCAGGACATCGTCAACCCGGACTTCTACGCGCACGACGCCAAGCCCGGCCTGTGGCTCGCATTGCGCGACGTGATCCTGTTCTGGGTCGACGCGGGCGTGCGCATCTTCCGCGTCGACAATCCGCACACCAAGCCGCTGCCGTTCTGGGAATGGATGATCGCCGACGTGCGTGCGCGCCACCCCGACACGATCTTTCTCGCCGAAGCCTTCACGCGGCCGCGCATGATGAACCGGCTCGGCAAGATCGGCTTCTCGCAGTCGTACACGTACTTCACGTGGCGCGAGTCGAAGCGCGATTTCACCGAGTACATGGGCGAACTCACGCAGACCGGCGCGCGCGATTTCTATCGGCCGAACTTCTTCGTCAATACGCCGGACATCAACCCGCGCCATCTGCAATCGCAGGGACGCACGGGCTTTCTGATCCGCGCGGCGCTGGCCGCGACACTGGCCGGCCTGTGGGGCGTGTATAGCGGCTTCGAACTGTGCGAGGCCACCGCGCTGCCGAACAGCGAAGAGTATCTGGACTCCGAAAAGTATCAGTTGCGGGCGTGGGACTGGCACCGGCCCGGCAATATCGTCGGCGAGATCACGGCACTGAACCGCATCCGTCGCGCGAATCCGGCGCTGCAAACGCATCTCGGTCTCACGTTCCTCGCCGCGCACAACGACCTCATCCTGTGCTTCGAGAAAGCGACCGAATCGCGCGACAACGTGATCGTCGTCGCGATCAATCTCGATCCGTTCAACGAACAGGGCGCGGACATCGAGTTGTCGTGGGACACGTTCCAGCGCTGGCATCTACACGATCACGCCACGCTCGAAGTGATCGACCAGATGACCGGCGCACGCTTCGAATGGCACGGACGCTGGCAACACGTGCGGCTCGGCTCGGGCCAACCGTTCTCGATCTGGCGCATCGCGCCGCTAGGCGGCCTGCCCGCCGATCGCCCCGAGGACAGCGACCACGATCCCGACAGCGCTCCTCACGCAGACGCTGTCAACCCAACCTGGATGGAAGGTGGAACATGAAGCGCGACGATCCAGCCCAAACCGCGCACGAGGCGCAAACGGCCGTGGCCGTCGGCACCGCGGCGAAGGTACGCACGCGCCGCCGCGGCAAACCCGCGGCCCTCAGCGACGATCCGCTGTGGTACAAGGACGCGATCATCTATCAGGTGCACATCAAGTCGTTCTTCGATGGGAACAACGACGGCGTCGGCGATTTCCCCGGTCTGATGGCCAAGCTCGACTACATCGCCGAGCTCGGCGTCAACGCGATCTGGCTGCTGCCGTTCTATCCGTCGCCACGCCGTGACGACGGCTACGACATCGCCGACTACCGCAACGTGCATCCCGACTATGGTCAGCTCGCGGACGTGCGGCGCTTCATCCAGGAAGCGCACGCGCGCGGCATCCGCGTGATCACCGAACTCGTCATCAACCACACGTCGGATCAGCACCCGTGGTTCCAGCGCGCGCGGCGCGCGAAGCCCGGCTCGAACTATCGCAACTACTACGTGTGGTCCGATACCGATCAGAAATACCCGGAGACTCGCATCATCTTCATCGACTCGGAGCCGTCGAACTGGACGCACGATCCGGTTGCGGGCGCGTACTACTGGCACCGCTTCTACTCGCACCAGCCCGATCTGAACTTCGACAATCCGGCGGTGTTGAAAGAGGTGCTGCAGGTGATGCGTTTCTGGCTCGACATGGGCATCGACGGGCTGCGGCTCGATGCGGTGCCATACCTCGTCGAACGTGAAGGCACCAACAACGAGAACCTGCCTGAGACGCACGAGGTCCTGAAGCGGATTCGCGCGACCATCGACGCCGAGTACCCGAACCGGATGCTGCTCGCCGAGGCGAACCAGTGGCCCGAGGACGTGAAGGAGTATTTCGGCAACGAAGACGAATGCCATATGGCGTTCCACTTCCCGCTGATGCCGCGCATCTACATGTCGATCGCGAGCGAAGACCGCTTCCCGATCACCGACATCATGAAGCAGACACCGGAACTCCCCGAATCGAACCAGTGGGCGATCTTCCTGCGCAATCATGACGAGCTGACGCTCGAAATGGTCACCGATTCCGAGCGTGACTATTTGTGGAACACCTATGCGAGCGATCGCCGCGCACGTTTGAATCTCGGCATTCGCCGCCGTCTCGCGCCGCTGATGGAGCGCGACCGCCGCCGCATCGAGCTGATCAACTCGCTGCTGCTGTCGATGCCCGGCACGCCGGTCATCTACTACGGCGACGAACTCGGCATGGGCGACAACATCCACCTCGGCGACCGCGACGGCGTGCGCACGCCGATGCAGTGGTCGTCGGATCGCAACGGCGGCTTCTCGCGCGCCGACCCTGAGCAACTGGTGCTGCCGCCCGTGATGGGTACGCTGTACGGCTTCGACGCGGTCAACGTCGAAGCGCAGAGCCGCGACCCGCATTCGCTGCTGAACTGGACCCGCCGCATGCTTGCGACGCGGCGCGCGAAGCAGACCTTCGGACGCGGCACGATCCGCTTTTTGAAGCCGGAAAACCGCAAAATTCTCGCGTATCTGCGCGAGATGCCCGGCGAGGCGCCGATCCTGTGCGTCGCGAATCTGTCGCGCGCGCCGCAGGCGGTCGAGCTCGAGCTGTCAGAATTCAACGGCTTCGTGCCGATCGAGATGACCGCCGATTCGGTGTTCCCCGCGATCGGCCAGTTGACCTATCTGCTGACGTTCCCGCCCTACGGCTTCCTGTGGTTCATGCTGTGCGAAGGCGGCGGGCGTCCGACATGGGCGCAGGCGCATTCCGTGCCGCTGCCCGAGTTCGTCACGATCGTGATCCGCGAGGGGCAGACCGGGCCGACACCCGAAAACGTGCGGCTGCTCGAATCCGAAGTGCTGCCGTCGTGGCTGAGCCGGCGCCGCTGGTTCGCGTCGAAAGATCAGAAGATGCACGCGGTGCGGCTCGCCGCGCTGACCACGATCCCGAACGGCGGCTTCGCATTCACCGAAATCGAAGTGGACGTCGGCAACCACACCGAACGCTACGTGGTACCGATCGCGCTCACATGGGGCGGCGAAACCACCACGCCGCTGTTCCTGCAATTGGCGCTTGCGCGCGTGCGGCGCGGCCGCACCGTCGGCCATCTGACCGACGCGTTCTCGCTGCCGATCTTCGCGCACAACGTGCTGCGCAAGCTGCGCGAGCGCGCGGTCGTGCCGACCGTGCAGAAGAGCGAGATCAAGTTCCTGCCGACCGAGCGCTTCGCCGAACTCGACGCTCTCGGCGAGCGGCCCGAGATTCGCTGGCTCGCGGCCGAACAGAGCAACAGCTCGCTGATCGTCGCCGATGCCGCGGTGCTGAAGCTGGTGCGGCGGCTCGTCAGCGGCATCCATCCGGAAGCGGAAATCAGCCGCTATCTGACGCAGCTCGGCTATGCGAACACCGCGCCGCTGTATGGCGAAGTGGTGCGCGTCGATCCCGAGGGCGTGCCGCATACGCTCGCGATCCTGCAGGGCTTTATCGACAATCAGGGCGATGCGTGGAACTGGTCGCTCGATTATCTGCGCCGCTCGGTCGACGAACTCGCGATCGCGATCGACACCGAAACGCAGAGCGTACCCGATCGCACGAACGAATCGATTCTGCTGGACGGTTACGGCGAACTCGCGGGCATCATCGGCCGCCGGCTCGGCGAGTTGCACGTCGCGCTCGCCACGCCGAGCGACGACCCCGCGTTCGCGCCGGAACCGGCCAACGCCAAACAGGTGAAGGCATGGGTCGACGCGACGCAGACGATGCTCGCGGCCGCGCTCGATCTGCTCGCGCCGCGCATCGCGGACATGAGCGACGCGGACACGAAGGGGCTTGCGCAAAGTCTGATCGATCGCCGCGCCGCGCTCGTCGAGGCCGTCGACAAGCTGGTGCCGGGCGACGCGGGCGCGTTGCGCATCCGCATCCATGGCGACTTCCATCTCGGCCAGGTACTGGTCGCGCACGGCGACGCGTACCTGATCGACTTCGAGGGCGAGCCCGCGCGTTCGCTCGACGAGCGTCGCCAGAAATCGAGCCCGTTGCGTGACGTGGCGGGTCTGATGCGCTCGCTCTCGTATGCGAGCGCGGCCGCGCAATCGACCACCGAAAGCGCGCCGCAACAGACCGCCGATCGCAAGCGCGCGCTGTTCGAGCGCTTCCGCGCGCACGCGACCAGCGCGTTCCTCGCGCAATATCGCGCGGCCGCCGCGCAGTCGCCGACGCCGCTCGTCGCGCCCGAATCCGAAGAGGCGCTGCTCGATCTGTTCCTGATCGAGAAGGCCGCCTACGAAATCCGCTACGAAGCGGCCAACCGACCGGCGTGGCTCGGCTTGCCGGTGCGCGGCCTCGCGGCGCTCGTGAGCCGGCTGCTCGGCGACACCGGCAGGCCGCCGCACCACGATCCGTCAACCCAGGCGCCTGGCGCGGCCACGCCGCCTAACCCGGCCGAGGGCGACTATGAGTGAGCATGATGCGGCCGCAGGCCTTCAACCCGTCGATATCGACGCGCTCGTCGAAGCGCGTCACCCCGATCCGTTTTCGCAGCTCGGGCTGCATCAGACGGACGCGGGGCCGATCGTGCGCGCGCTGCTGCCGAACGCCGCGCACGTCACCGTGATTTCGCGCGCTGATGGCGCGACGCTCGGTGAACTCGAACAACTGCGCCCTGGCCTGTTCGCGGGCCGCATCACGTCGGCGATGCCGTATCGCTTGCGCATCGACTGGCATGGTGTGGTGCAGGAAGTCGAGGATACCTATTCGTTTGCTCCGGTGCTCGGCGACGAGCCGCTCGAACGTCTCGCGCGCGGCGATCCGTACGCGGTGCTCGAATGTCTGGGCGCGCGGCCGGTCGACGTCGACGGTGTGCCGGGCGTGCGCTTTGCGGTGTGGGCGCCGAATGCGCGGCGCGTGTCGGTGGTCGGCGACTTCAATGCGTGGGACGGCCGCCGCCATCCGATGCGGCTGCGTCACCAGGCGGGCGTGTGGGAGCTGTTCGTGCCGCGCGTTGGCGCCGGCACGCGCTACAAATACGAGCTGCTGTCGCGCGACGGCCATCCGCTGCCGCTGAAGGCCGACCCGTGCGCGATGCAGACGGAAAAGCCGCCGGGCACCGCATCGATCGTCGCACACGTCGACGAGATCGAGCAGTTTCCGTGGAGCGATCACGAGTGGATCCAGTCGCGCGCCGACAAGCAGACCGCGCGCACGCCGATCACGATCTACGAAGTGCACGCGGAGTCGTGGCTGCGCGTCGCCGAGGAAGGCCAGCGTGGTCTCGTCTGGGAAGAGCTCGCCGAGCGCCTGATCCCCTATGCGAAGAGCATGGGCTTCACGCACATCGAATTTCTGCCGATCGCCGAGCATCCGTTCGGCGGTTCGTGGGGCTATCAGCCGCTCGGGCAGTTCGCGCCGTCCGCGCGCTTCGGCAAGCCCGAGCAGTTCGCGCGTTTCGTCGATCGCGCGCACGAAGCAGGGCTCGGCGTGATTCTCGACTGGGTGCCCGCGCATTTCCCGAACGACGCGCATGGCCTGATCGATTTCGACGGCACGCCGCTCTACGAGCATGCCGATCCGCGCGAAGGCTATCACCAGGACTGGAACACGATGATCTACAACCTCGGCCGCAACGAGGTCAGCGCGTTCCTGATCGCGTCGGGGCTCGCGTGGTTGAAGCGCTATCACGTCGACGGCCTGCGCGTCGATGCGGTCGCGTCGATGCTGTATCGCGACTACTCCCGTGCGGCCGGCGAGTGGGTGCCGAACATCTATGGCGGCCGCGAGAATCTCGAATCGATCGCGTTCCTGAAGCGGTTGAATCACGAGGTCCGCTATGTGCCGGGCGCCCCCGGCGCGATCACGGTCGCCGAGGAATCGACCGCATGGCCGGGCGTGACCGCGCGCCTCGCGGACGGCGGCCTCGGCTTCGACTTCAAGTGGAACATGGGCTGGATGCACGACACCCTGCACTACATGCACGAAGACCCGGTGTATCGCCAGTATCACCACCACAACATGACGTTCGGCATGGTGTACGCATATTCCGAGCACTTCGTGCTGCCGCTTTCGCACGACGAGGTGGTGCACGGCAAGGGCTCGCTGCTCGGCAAGATGCCCGGCGACCGCTGGCAGCGTTTCGCTAATCTGCGCGCGTACTTCGGTTTCATGTGGACGCATCCGGGCAAGAAGCTGCTGTTCATGGGTGGCGAATTCGGCCAGATGGCGGAGTTCGACCATGACGGCTCGCCGCATTGGCATCTTCTCGACGATTCGAACCACCACGGCGTGCAATTACTGGTGCGCGACCTGAACCATCTGTATCGCAACGAGCCCGCGCTGCATCTGCTCGACAGCGAACCGGGCGGCTTCGAATGGTTGATCGGCGACGACAGCGGCAACAGCGTGTTCGCCTATCGGCGCACCGACGGCGCGGGCCAGGAGTTCGTCGTGGTGTGCAACATGACGCCGGTGCCGCGGCTCGGCTATCGGCTCGGCATGCCGCGCGGCGGACGCTGGGTGGAAGTGCTCAATACCGATGCAGGCGTGTATGGCGGCTCGAACATGGGCAACGGCGGGCTGATTCATTCCGACCATGTATCGAGCCACGGCAGGCCACATTCCGCCGCGCTGACCTTGCCCCCGCTCGCGACGATCGTATTGCGCGCGGACTGAGGAAACGTGCCGTAACCCGGGCGCGCGGCGCACAGGCAGCCGCCGCGCGCCCGTTGCATGAAGACCCAGGCAGACCCGAGCGCTAGCTCGACAATCAGAACAGGAAAGGGAAATCATGTCGCATGCGTTGCCCGAGCGGTTGCTGCCCGGCTCGCCGTATCCGCTCGGCGCGAACTGGGATGGGCTGGGCGTCAACTTCGCGGTGTTCTCGGCCAATGCGCAGAAAATCGAGCTATGCCTGTTCGACTCAACCGGCCGCAAGGAGATTCGCCGCTTCACCATGCCCGAATGCACCGACGAGATCTGGCACGGCTATCTGCCGAACGCGCATCCGGGCACCGCGTACGGCTTTCGCGCGCATGGGCCGTATCAGCCGCATTTCGGGCATCGTTTCAATCCGCACAAGCTGCTGCTCGACCCGTATGCGCGCAAGCTCGTCGGGCAGTTTCGCTGGTCCGACGCGCTGTTCGGCTATCGCGTGCATTCGAATCGCGCGGACCTTTCGATCGACCGGCGCGATTCCGCGCCCGCGATGCCCAAGTGCGTCGTGATCGACGAGGCGTTCGACTCGTCGCACGACAGGCGGCCCGACGTGCCGTGGGGCGAGACCGTGATCTACGAAACGCACTTGCGCGGCGCGTCGATGCTGCGCTCTGATCTGCGCCAGCATGAACGCGGCACGTTCGCGGCGCTCGCGTCGCCGGAGTTCATCGAGCATTTGCTGAAGCTCGGCGTGACCGCGGTCGAGCTGCTGCCCGTGCACGCGTTTCTGAACGACCGCTTCCTCGTGGAGCGCGGCCTGCGCAATTACTGGGGCTACAACACGGCAGCGTTCTTCGCGCCGGAGCCGACCTATCTGAGCACGCACCGGCTCGACGAAATGCGCATCGCCGTGCGCCAGCTGCACGCGGCCGGCATCGAGGTGATTCTCGACGTGGTCTACAACCACACTTGCGAAAGCAATGAGATGGGCCCGACCATTTCATGGCGCGGCCTCGACAATGCCAGCTATTACCGGCTGATTCCCGGCGACGAGCGTCACCATATCAACGACACGGGCTGCGGCAACACGGTCAATCTGCCGCATCCGCGCGTGCTGCAGATGGTGATGGATTCACTGCGCTACTGGTCGACCGCGTTCAATATCGACGGCTTCCGTTTCGATCTCGGCGTGACGCTCGGGCGCGAAAGCCACGGCTTCGATCCGGGCTCGGGCCTGTTCGACGCGTTGCGCCAGGACCCGGTGCTATCGCAACGCAAGCTGATTTCCGAGCCATGGGATCTCGGCCCTGGCGGCTATCAGCTCGGCAATCATCCGCCGGGATTCAGCGAATGGAACGACCGTTTCCGTGACACGGTGCGACGTTTCTGGCGTGGCGATGCCGGCCTGCGGCCCGACCTCGCCGCGCGCATGACCGGTTCGGCCGATCTGTTCAACCGGCGGCATCGCAAGCCGTGGGCGTCGATCAACTTCGTCACGTCGCATGACGGCTTCACCTTGGCCGATGTCACCGCGTACGAGCAGAAGCACAACGAAGCCAACCTGGAAGACAACAACGACGGCCACAACGAGAATTGCAGCCGCAATTGGGGTCTCGAAGGCGCGACCGACGACCCCGCGATCCTCGCGACCCGCCGTCGGGTGTCGCGCTCGCTGATCGCGACACTGATGCTCGCGCTCGGCACGCCGATGCTGCTGGCCGGCGACGAAGCGCTGCGCACGCAGCGCGGCAACAACAATGCGTACTGTCAGGATAACGACCTATCCTGGATCGACTGGGACCTCGCGGATTCGCCGGAAGGTCAGCGCATGACCGAGTTCGTCGCGCGCGTGATCGGGTTGCGCAAGCGCCATCCGCTGCTGCGTGAAACGCGCTTTCTGTTCGGCGACCGCGAAGTGCTGCCCGGCCTGTTCGACGTCGGCTGGTTCGACGAACACGGCGATCCGCTGACGATCGAAGCGTGGCAGGACCCCGAGGGACGCGCGTTCACGTTGCGTCGCGCGGGTCCGGGCCTGAATGGCGAAACCGAAGTATTGTTATTGATGCTCAACGCTCACGAGGAACCGCTGCAGTTCGCGCCTCCCGCGCCGCACCTGGAATGGCATGTGCTGTTAGACACGGCCGATCCGGAACGCGCGCCGCAGCGGCTCGCGACGGCCGAACTCGAGGTCGCCGCGCACGGCCTCGTGATACTCGCCGCGCAACCGACCGGTGAAGCGGATTGGCAAGCCGGCTGGGTGGCTGGCGCGCAGCACGGGCCGCGGCTGTTGACCGCGCTGCCGCCCGATCCGGGCGCGCAGACCGCAAAGGACGATGGTTCGCAATGAACGATGCACTGCGGCGACCTGGTTCGAGCGTGGACAAATCGCACCGCAGCCGGGGTGGCAAGAATGTTGCGACGCAATGCCTGCTTGCGTTGCGTCGCATTGCCGTCCAGGCTCGTTAGCAGATTCGAATGGTGAAGACATGTCTGAAAGTCCGATTGATCCTCACACGCATCATCACGCGCACTGCCTGCCGTTCAGCGCGCAGTTGATCGGCGCGAGCGGCCCGCGACCGCGCACGCGGTTCCGTTTTTGGGCACCGTCGTGCAACAGCGTGCGGGTGGTCGTCGAAAACGGCCCCGCGCAAGGCGCGCACGACATGGCTCCGACCGGCAACGGCTGGTTCGAGACCACCGTGGAGAGCGGCGCGGGCACGCTGTATCGGTTCCAGCTCGACGACGGGCAGGCGGTGCCCGATCCGGCCGCGCGGTTCCAGCCGCGGGACGTGCACGGCCCGAGCGAGGTCATCGATCCGCGCGCCTACCATTGGGAACACACCGAATGGCACGGCCGGCCCTGGGAAGAAACGGTGCTGTACGAATTGCACGTCGGTGCGATGGGCGGGTATGCGGGCGTGCAAAAGCGCCTGCCCGAGTTCGCCGCGCTCGGCGTCACCGCCATCGAACTGATGCCGTTGAACGACTTTCCCGGTCGTCGCAACTGGGGTTACGACGGCGTGTTCCCGTACGCGCCCGACTCCGCATACGGCCGCCCCGAAGAACTGAAGGCGCTGATCGACGCCGCGCATGGTGTGGGCCTGATGGTGTTTCTCGACGTCGTCTACAACCACTTCGGACCGGACGGCAACTATCTGCATACTTACGCGGAGCCGTTTTTCCGCGCAGGCGTGAACACGCCGTGGGGCCCCGCGATCGACTTCGAGCGCAGCGAAGTCAGCGACTTCTTCACCGACAACGCCGTCTACTGGATCAACGAGTACCGCTTCGACGGACTGCGCTTCGATGCGGTGCATGCGATCGACAATCCCGGGTGGCTGCGCGAGCTGTCGGACCATATCCGCGCGCGCGTGCAGCAGGGCCGTCACGTGCATCTGGTGATCGAAAACGAGCACAACAGCGCGAGCCTGCTCGACGCGCATTTCGACGCGCAATGGAACGACGACGCGCACAACACGCTGCACGTGCTGCTGACCGGCGAAACCGAAGGCTATTACCACGCGTATGCCAACGAACCGATTCGCCGGCTCGCGCGAGTGCTGTCCGAAGGCTTCGCGTATCAGGGCGAGCCGTCGCCGCTGCACGATGGTGCGCCGCGTGGCGAAGCGAGCGCGCATCTGCCGCCGACGTCGTTCGTGATGTTTTTGCAGAACCACGATCAGATCGGCAACCGTGCATTCGGCGAACGTCTGCGCAAGCTGACCTCGGATGACGCGCTGCGCGCCGCGACCGCGTTGCTGTTGCTGTCGCCGCAAATTCCGCTGCTGTTCATGGACGAGGAGCATGGATCGACGCAACCGTTCCTGTTTTTCACCGATTACACCGGCGATCTCGCCGACGCCGTGCGCGAAGGGCGGCGCCGTGAATTCGCGCGCTTTGCCGCATTCAGCGATGAGAAACGCCGCGCGCAGATTCCCGATCCGAACGATGCCCAGACCTTCGCCGCCTCGTCGCCACCCGCGCCCGATGTACAGCCGACGCCGGATCGGCTCGACTGGATGCATTACTACAAGTCCGCGCTGGCGGTGCGCGCGAAGCTGATCACGCCGCGCCTGAAACATACGAAGGCGTGCGGCGCGACCGTGCTGCGCGATGCCGGTGGCGGCGACGCGAACGCGCTGATCGCGCGCTGGAAACTAGGCGATGGCGAGACGCTGTCGATCGCGCTGAATCTGTCGCAGCAGAACGTCGCGTTCGACGCCATCCCCGACGGCAAGATCATTTTCGAAACACCGCCGCGCGCGCGCGAACAGGCCGACGCGCGGGTGTTGCCCGCGCATGCGTGCATCGCGTGGCTGACCGGCGACATCAACGAATTCGCGAGCCGCCACGATGCGCGCATCGCATCGCACGAGGAGCAGCGCGCGTGACGACCCGACGCCCCAACGACAGGCTCGCCGCGCTCGCCACCCGCGCAGGCTTCGAGGTGGAGTGGCAGGACGCGCACCATCATACGCAGCACGTGCCGGAGAAGACTCTTGGCACGCTGCTCGAACGCATGGGTCTGCCGTGCGGCAACGCCACGGATATCCGCCACAGCGCCGCTGCTCTGGAGGCCGAACTATCGGGCCGCCGGCTGCCGCCGCTGATGACCGCGGTGATCGGGCGTGGCATCGCGCTGCCCGCGGCCGCGGTCAGGTCGGGCAGCCATTACCGGATCGAGCTGGAGAGCGGCTCGATCATCGACGGCCGCTTCACCGCGCCGAAAGGCGAGGAAGCGCTGCTCACGCCGATCGACGAAACCGGCTATCACACGCTCGTGATCAACGACCAGCGCATGACGCTCGCGGTCGCGCCGCCGCGCTGCTACACCGTCGCCGACGCGTGGCGCACGCTGCACGGCGGCGGCGCAGAAGGCGAACGCGAAGCCGCGCCGCCCGCGCCGCCGCTGTGGGGCATCGCCGCGCAACTGTATGGCTTGCGCCGCACCGGCGACGGCGGCATCGGCGACTACACGGCGCTCGCGCAGCTTGCGCGGCACGGCGCGCAGCGCGGCGCGCACGCGCTCGCCGTCAGTCCGACCCACGCGATGTTCAGCGCGCAGCCCGAGCGCTTCAGCCCGTACGCGCCGTCGTCGCGTTTATGGCTCAACGTCACGCATATCGATCCGGCCGCGGTGTTCGGCACGGATGCGTCCGCGTCCGCATCGGCGCAAGCCGGCAACGCTTGGTCCAAATATGAAGAGCTGCCGCTGATCGATTGGCCGCACGCGACCCCGCTGAAGCTCACGGTTTTGCGCGCGCTGTACGAGCAGTTCAGCGCCAACGAGCGCCCGCAGCACTCGCCGCGCGCGCTCGAATTTCACGGCTTCTGCGAACGCGCGGGGCGCGCGCTCGAAGATCATGCGCGCTTCGAAGCGCTGCAGGCCGCGCAGCTCGCGCAAGGCGGCGACGGCCATTGGCGCAACTGGCCCGATGCGTTGCGCGACCCACGCAGCCCCGAAGTCGAGGCGTTCGCCGCCGCGCATCGCGACGAGGTCGACTTTCATCTGTTCCTGCAGTGGCTGGCATCGCGCGGGCTGTTGCACGCTCAGCACACCGCGCGCGAAGCCGGCATGGCGGTCGGCCTGATCGCCGATCTCGCGGTTGGTTGCGACAGCGCCGGCAGTCATGCATGGTCCTATCCCGACGACATGCTGCAGGGCGTGTCGGTCGGCGCGCCGCCCGATCTCTTCAACCAGGCCGGCCAGTCGTGGGGACTCACGACCTTTTCGCCGCGCGCGATGCGCACACAAGGCTTCGCCGCGTTCATCGACATGCTGCGCGCGGCGTTCGCGCATGCCGGCGGCATCCGCATCGATCACATCCTCGGCTTGCGGCGTCTGTGGCTCGTGCCCGAAGGCGAAAGCGCGCGCAATGGCGCGTATCTGCGCTATCCGTTCGAAGACCTGCTGCGGCTGATCGCGCTCGAATCGTGGCGGCATCGCGCGATCGTGATCGGCGAGGACCTCGGCACCGTGCCGTCCGGGTTTCGGGAGCGGCTCGACGAGCACGGCATCGAGGGGATTCGCGTGCTGTGGTTCGAAGGCGCCCCCGACGGCAACGGCTTCAAGGCGCCGGCCGATTGGGACCGCTACGCGGTCGGCACGACGACCACGCACGATCTGCCGACCGTCGCCGGCTGGTGGCGCGGCAGCGACATCATGTGGCGCAACCGCATCGGCCAGACGATGGCGCGCGCCGACGGGCGCGATCCCGAGGAAGCGGCGCTCGAAGAGCGCGCGCAGCAGCGCGCCGACTTGTGGCGCGCGTTCCAGCAAGCGGGCGTGGCCGCGCCCGATGTCGCGCCGCCGGACGCCGACAACGCGCCGGTCGACGAAGCGCTCGCATTCGTCGCCGCGACACCCGGGCCGCTCGTCACGTTTCCGCTCGAAGACCTGCTCGCGCTCGACGAGCAGCCGAACCTGCCGGGCTCGATCGACGAACATCCGAACTGGCGCCGCCGCATGACGCTGCCCGTCGACGCGATGTTCGACGACCCCGTGTTCACCGACCGCCTGCTGGCCGTCGACGGCGCGCGCCGCGCCGCCGCGCGTTCATCCAACACTTCCGCGGAGCCTGACACGCCATGACCGTTCCACGCTCCACACTGCGCCTCCAGTTCCATCGAGGCTTCACGTTCGACGACGCCGCGCGGCACATCGACTACTTCGCCGCGCTCGGCATCAGCCACCTGTACGCGTCGCCGATCACGACGGCCGAGCCCGGCTCGATGCACGGCTACGACACCGTCGACTACACCGAGGTCAGTGCCGAATACGGCGGCGAGTCGGGCCTGAAGCACCTCGTCGACACGCTGCGCGCGCACGACATGGGGCTCATCGTCGACATGGTGCCGAATCATATGGGCGTCGGCGGGTCGAGCAACGCGTGGTGGCTCGACATCCTCGAATGGGGCCGCCACAGCGCGTATGCGCGTCATTTCGACGTCGACTGGCATTCGCCCGATCCTGCGCTGCGCGGCAAGGTGCTGCTGCCGACGCTCGGCGCGTCGTACGGCGAAGAACTGGCGGCGGGCCGCATCGGGCTGCATTTCGCGGCCGACAGCGGACGCTTTCATATCGGCTACGGTCCGCACGTGTTCCCGATCTGCCCGGTCGATTACGCGGCCATCCTGCAAGGCGCCGACCGCGCCGATCTGAGCGCGCTCGCGAATCGCTTTCAGGGGCTCACCACGCAGCCCGCCGATCAGCCGCGCGCCGCCGAGGCGCGTGACGCGCTGCGCGAGTTCGTCGCGCACGAAGGCGAGTCGGCGATCGAGTTCGTGCTGGAGACTTACGCGCCTGAAGATCCGGTCACGCGCGACCGGCTGCATCGGCTGATCGAGCGGCAGCATTTCCGGCTCGCGTGGTGGCGCACCGCCTCCGACGAAGTGAACTGGCGGCGCTTCTTCGACATCTCGACGCTCGCCGGCGTACGCGTCGAGCGGCCCGAGGTGTTCGAGGCGGTGCACGCGCTGATCTTTCGCCTCTATCGCGAAGGGCTCGTCGACGGCTTGCGGATCGATCACATCGACGGGCTCGCCGAGCCGCGCGAATACTGCCAGCGTTTGCGCCAGCGGCTCAGCGAGTTGCGCGACACCGCGCCGTATGTGGTGGTGGAGAAGATTCTCGGCCGTGGCGAGCCGTTGCGCGACGACTGGCCCGTCGACGGCACGACCGGCTACGACTTCATGAACGACGTCGGCGCGCTGCTGCACGATCCGGCCGGCGCGGACCCGCTCGCCGGTACGTGGGCCGAGCTCACCGGCCGCAGCGCGCGCTTCGCCGATGAAGCGCACGCGGCGCGTCGCAAGATTCTCGCGGAAAACTTCTCGGCGGAACTGGACCGCGCGGCGCGCGCGCTGCATCGGATCGCACGCGACTCGCTGAGCACGCGCGACTTCACGTACCCGGCGCTGCGCCGCGTGCTGACCGAACTGGTCGTGCATTTCCCCGTGTACCGCATGTATCCGCTGGGCGGACTGCGCAGCGCCGCCGACAACGTCTATTTCGAGGAGGCGCTCGCGGGCGCGCGCGCTTCGCTGCCGCGCTCGGATCATGCGGCGCTCGAGCGCGTGAATGCGTGGCTCGGCGGCAGCGCCGAAGAGGCCCCGCCCGCGCGGCCCGGCGCGCAGTCGCAGCAGCAGGCGCAAGGCGGCGCAGCGTCGCCGCATGCGGGCTCGTCCCGGCGCAGCGCGCAAACGCTGTTTTCGCAGCTGACCGCGCCGCTCGCCGCCAAGGCGATCGAGGACACCGCGTGCTATCGCTACGGCCGTCTGCTGTCGCGCAACGAAGTCGGCTCGGACCCGGGCGAGTTCGCGCTGTCGGTGGAGCAGTTTCATGCGGGCAATCTCGAGCGCGCGCAACGTTTTCCTCATGCGATGCTTGCGACCGCCACGCACGATCACAAGCGCGGTGAAGATGTGCGCGCGCGGCTCGCGGTGCTCAGCGAGATCGCCGACGAATGGGGCGCGACGTTGCGTGCATGGTCGACGTTGAACGCGCCGCAGCGTCGAGCGCTCGACGGCACGCCGATCAACAGCGTGAGCCAGGACAAGAGCGACGCATGGGCTCCCGGCCCCGCCGCCGAGGCGATGCTGTATCAAACGCTGGTGGGCTGCTGGCCGCCGCCGCTGCGCGCCGACGACGAAGCCGGCGTCAAGGAGCTGGCCGAGCGCGTCGCGCAATGGCAGTTGAAGGCGCTGCGCGAGGCGAAGCTGCAGACCAGCTGGCTTGCGCCCGACGAAGCCTACGAAGCCGGCTGCCGCGAATTCCTGTTCGGCATCCTTGCGCCGCAGCGGCGCGACGCCTTTCTGAAGGAGCTGTCGGCGTTCGTCGAGCGCATTGGTCGCGCGGGCGCGCTCAACAGCCTGCAGCAGACGGTGCTGCGTGTCGCGTCGCCCGGGATCCCAGATCTTTATCAAGGCACCGAGCTGTGGGACTTCAGCCTCGTCGATCCGGACAATCGGCGGCCCGTCGATTTCGCGAAACGCGAGGCGTGGCTGCCGCAGACGCAAACGCCGCCGTCGGAATTTCTGGCGGACTGGCGCGACGGGCGCGTCAAGCTCGCGGTGATCCAGCGCGTGCTGGCGTTGCGCGCGCATCTGCCGGAGCTACTGAGTCAGGGCGCGTATCTGCCGCTCACGGTGCGCGGCGTGCATGCGTCGAGTGTGATCGCGTTCGCGCGGCGGCATGGCAATGCGTGGGCCGTGGTGATTGCCAGCCGGTTGGCCGCGCGACTGCTTGGCGATGATGCTGGTCTGCCACTCGTCGAGCCGGCGCAATGGGCGGATACGGCCATCGAAATGCCGCCCGATCTGTCGGCGCGTGCGCTGTTCGATTGGCTGAGCCCCGCCGCGCCGAAAGTCGACGATCACGGGCTGCTGTATCTGCGCGACGCGCTCGCCGCGATGCCGGTCGCGGTGTTGGTGGAGGATGGGGTGCCTCGAAGCTGATGCGGCTAAAAAGGGTTGAGGCTTCGGGTTGGCTCGGCCCTCAACCGCCCTCGTCGTCGAACAGCTTCGGATACACGCGCACGAGCACGATGCGCGGTCCCTTCATCTTCTTGACCACGACGTCGAAGTCTTCGAACTCGACGCGCTGCCCTTCGCTCGGCAGATCGTTGAGCGCCTGGATCACGAGCCCGCCCACCGATTCGGCCTTGCCTTCCTCGATGTCGATACCCAGAGCACGTTCGAGCGACACCACCGGCAAGCTGCCCTTGCCCATCAGCGTGCCGTCGTCCATGCGGGTCCAGTCGGCGTCGCCCTGGCGGAATTCATCGTGGATCTGCCCGACCAGCGCGCCGAGCAGGTTGTCGAGCGTCAGGAAGCCGATCGGTTTCGCGTTCTTGTGGCCGACCAGCGCGAAGTGCGGCGCGCCCTTGCGAAAGCGCCGGAACAGTTCGAGCGCCGGCATGTCCGGCTTCACGTACTGCACGGGGCGGACGTAGCGCGACAGGTCGTCGAGCGTGCTGCCCGCCTGGCGCGCGAGCAGCAGGTCCTTCAGATGGATCATGCCGGCCACGCGTTCGCCGGATGCATCCTCGAACAGCGGATAGCGGCTGAAGCGGTGCCGCGCGACCACCTGCATGTTGTCGCGCAGCGGCAGATCGCGCCGCAGGCACACCATTTCATGCGACGGCCGCATCAGGTCCGATACGGTCATTCGCGAGAAGTCGAGCGAGTGCGCGATCGTGTTCCATTCGTCCTGGCTGTACGCGCCGGTCGACGCACCGAGTTCGCTCGCGACGTTCGCGCGGCGGCCGCGCAGGATCAGCTTGAGTTCCTCGGTCGAGTAACGCGAGTCGTGACCCTGGTCGGTATCGAGCCCCGCGGCCTTCAGCACCGCGTTCGCGCTCGTGTTGAGCAGCCAGATGGCCGGGTACATGGCCCAGTAGAAACCGTACAGCGGCGTCGCGGTCCACAGCGAAATTTTCTCCGCCTCGCGAATCGCGAGCGACTTCGGCGCGAGTTCGCCGACCACGATATGCAGGAACGAAATACACGAAAACGCGAAGAACAGTGAAATGCCATGCATCAGCTTCTCGGACTCGACGCCGATCACGGTGAAAAGCGGCATCAGCAGTTGCGCGAACGCCGGTTCGCCGATCCAGCCGAGGCCGAGCGACGCGAGCGTGATGCCGAGCTGACACGCCGACAGATACGCGTCGAGCTGTCCGTGCACCTTCGCGAGCAGACGTCCGCGCATGCCATGCTGGGTGGCAAGGCTTTGCACGCGGGTCTGCCGCAGTTTGACCAGACCGAATTCGGCGGCGACGAAAAAGCCGTTGAGTGCAACCAGAAACATTGCACCGATAAGAGCGACAACCTGGATCAAAGCGACGGGCTCCGGCAACAAAAGTTGTCAGTATAGGGGCTGAAAGATCGATGAAATCTTGATTGTGCGCCAACGCATTCGCGCGCGACGCTCATTTCGGCGCCGCCGCGCTGAACGGCACGCGCAGCACGAGCGTGGCGGGGGTCGCGGTGACGCCGTCCGCTTCCGTCGTATCGCTTTGCTCGAAGCTTCCGCCGTGCGCCTCCGCGACGCGTTTGCACAACGCGAACACCCACGCGACGCGCTTCGCCTCGCGCGGTTCGCCCGCCTGCTTGCGCGCGAACGCTTCGAGCACATGCGGCAGCGCGGCGTCGTTCAACGCGGCCTCGTTCGGCTCGTACGTGACGCTCGCATGCCATGTGCCGTTGTCCGCGCGCGCGGCCAGTGCGACCTCGGTGCCCCGCGCGCTCGCTTCGACGGCGAACGTCAGCATCAGCCACACCGCGGCGGCGAGCCGAGCGCGGTCGCCGTTCAGTTGCTCGGTGGCGATCTTCGAGTCGAGCCGCACTTCGACGCCGCGCGCGCGGGCGAGGCCGGCGCGGACTTCCTCGACGGTTTCGTCGAGCAGCGGATGCAGCGGAAAGGGTTCATACGTGAGCGCGAGCGATTTCGTTTCGGCGCGCGTCGCATCGACGATCGTCTCGAGCAGCTTCACCTGCTGATCGACGCCGCTGCGAATGCCGGTGATCGCGCGCTGTGAATTGGGATCGTTCGCGTCGAGCTTGCGCTCGAGCACGTACGCCCAGCTATGAATCGCATTCAACGGACCGCGCAGGTCGTGCGACACCAGCGACAGCACGTGATCGCGCATGAACAACGCGGTTTCCGCGCGCAGCAGCGCGCTGCGTTCGGTGATGACGAAGCCGGCCGACGCCGGCTGGGCGCCAGCAGTCCCGTTGGGTGACGTAGTCACGATCGAGTCCTCTCAGGCAATGCTGGATGATGGGGGGAAGCCCCATTATAGGCATCCCGTTCGGACCGACCAGTCGAGGCCGAATCGCGACGCGGAATGCAATCCGCATGCCATGCGCGGAACCGGACCCGACTCCGCGATCGACGTCAACGCGCCTACAATGTCGGTTTTACGTTTTGATCTGAGGAGCAACGCATGTCGACTGTGACGACCGAATCCGGCCTGAAGTACGAAGATCTCGTGGAAGGCACCGGCGCCGAAGCCGTGGCCGGCAAGACCGTGACCGTGCATTACACGGGCTGGCTGACCGACGGCCAGAAGTTCGATTCGAGCAAGGACCGCAATGACCCGTTCGCGTTCGTGCTGGACGGCGGCATGGTCATCAAGGGCTGGGACGAAGGCGTGCAAGGCATGAAGGTCGGCGGCAAGCGCAAGCTGACCATTCCGCCGCAACTCGGCTATGGCGTGCGCGGCGCGGGCGGGGTGATTCCGCCGAACGCGACGCTCGTGTTCGAAGTCGAACTGCTCGAAGTCTGAGTCACGTCTGCGTATTGTCGTGAGCCACGCCGCGGTCACCGCCCCCAACGTTTCGCTGCGCTGCTATGGCGCGATCGAAGCGTCGGACGTTCACGACTTCCACCAGGTCGTGCTGGGGCTCGACGGCGCAATGGTGATGGCGGTTGACGGCGTCGCCGAGCAGATCGACGCCGGCTCCGCATGGCTGATCCCGGCCGGCGCGCGGCACGATTATGCGGGTGTCGGCACGAACCGTCAGCTCGTGCTCGATTTGCCTGCGGCGTCGCTGGCGGTGCCCGAGCGGTTGTTCGAGCGCGCGCGCGCCGTGGCCGTTGATCCGTCGCTCGCACAGCTCGTGCACGCGATTGCCGCGCATGCTGCGGGCGGCGTGGGCGAAGCGCAAGGTAATGCCTTCGGTCACCGTCGCTTTCATTGGGATGCTGCGGCACGCCTGGGCGCCGCGCTTGTCGCCGATTCCGGGGCGCTTGCCGGTGTGCAGAGCGAAGGCGTTCGTCTCGATTTCGCGCGCATCGACCGCTGGCTGCGCGCGCATCTGTCCGAGCCGCTGAAGATCGCGGACCTCGCCGCGCACTGCGGCTTCGGCATGCGGCGTTTTCATCAACTGTTTATCGATGCGTTCGGCGAGACGCCGCATCGCTATTTGCAGCGGCTGCGGCTCGACACGTCGATCACGCTGCTTGCGGACGCGCGTCTTTCGTTGACCGATATCGCGCTCGAGATCGGCTTCGGCGATCAGAGCGCTTACACGCACGCGTTCACGCGGCGTTTCGGGCTGGCGCCCGGGCAGTGGCGCGCGTTGCGGCACTGAGCGCGGCGGAGGTGGCGCGGAGGGCTTTGAGACCCTTGAGGCCATTTGAAGCCTGTATGCCGCGCACAGGTTTTGCCCTGCCTGTCAGCTTTCGAGCCCACATTGCAGATCCGCACGGATATCGCCCGCGTTTTCAAGCCCCACCGCAAATTCGAGCCCCGGATAGAACACGCGATTGACGGCCGGATGCGAGTCGAGCCAGCGCGCGATTTCGAGCGCATTCGCCGACTGCTTCTCGACGCGCAGCGACAACGTTTCCATGCCTTTCAACAGTACCCACGCGTTGAACGCGGACAGCGTCGGCCCGGCGCTGCGTACGAACGGAAACACCTTTTCCATGATGATTTTCTTCGAACCGACCAGCGCGCCGCCGAGCACACGGCCCTAGCCGTCGAGGAACCTGGTCGCAGAATACATGACGACTTCCGCGCCCGGTTTCAGCGGCTGCTGCAACGCCGGGCTGCAGAAGCAGTTATCGACGACGAACAGCGCATTCGCGTAATGCCGAACTTGCTGAAGATCTGCGAGAACATGCCGAGCGTCGAGCCGAACAGCGCCCGCGAGCTGACGAGGTGATCGCCCGCCTGCAACGTCGACATCACGACCGACATGATCGCGGCCATGCCTGAAGCCGTCGCGATGCAGGCCTCGCCGCCTTCGAGTTTGGTTCTGGTCTCCAGGTTTCCGTGGCTGCTTCCGTGGCTAAATAAGGCAGCAACAAAAAAGCCCGCTTTTGCGTCGGCATAAGCGGGCTATAAGCGGGCTTCATGTGCGGGGAGGCTGGAGCCAGGGCGGACGACTGTCGCGTTCCGCCCTTCGCTTTAGCTGTTTCGGGTTGCCCCGCGTCCGCAAGCTGAGATCAAATCGACGCAAGCCAACATGTTAATGCGCTCGGGGCGCGGTGTGTACGCTCAACCCACCGACAGTTGCAGATGCAGCTGCGAACGCGCCGGGCCGCCACCGTCGATCGCTTCACTCGCGGCATCGCGATCCGATTGCGACGACGGCGCGAGACGCGCGCTTTCGATGCGGTCGAGGTATTCGGTCGTGATGTCGCCGGTCACGTAGTTGCCGTCGAAGCACGAAGCCTCGAACTCCTTCAGCGCCGGATTGATATCGCGCACCGCCTGCTTCAGCGCATCGACGTCCTGATACACGAGGTGGTCCGCGCCGATCATGCGCGCAACTTCCTCGTCCGAGCGGCCGTGCGCGACCAGTTCGCCGCGCGTCGGCATATCGATGCCGTAGACGTTCGGGAATTTCACCGGCGGCGCCGCCGACGCGAAAATCACCTTGTTCGCGCCCGCATCGCGTGCCATCTGCACGATTTCATGCGACGTCGTGCCGCGCACGATCGAGTCGTCGACGATCAGCACGTTCTTGCCCTTGAACTCGATGTTCATCGCGTTCAGCTTCTGGCGCACCGACTTCTTGCGCACCGCCTGCCCCGGCATGATGAAGGTACGGCCTACATAGCGGTTCTTGAAGAAGCCCTCGCGATACTCGACGCCGAGCTTCTTCGCGACCTGCATCGCGGCCGGGCGCGACGAATCGGGAATCGGCATCACCACGTCGATTGCGACGTCGGGCAGCTCGCGCCTGATCTTCTCGGCGAGGTAGTCGCCCATGCGCAGACGCACGTTGTAGACCGGCACGCCGTCGAGCACCGAATCCGGACGCGCCAGATACACGAGTTCGAAGATGCAGGGGTTCAGGCTCGTGGTCGTCGCGCATTGCTGCGAATGCAGCTGGCCTTCGGCGTCGATGAAAATCGCCTCGCCCGGGTGCACGTCGCGCACGAATTCGAAACCGACGCCTTCGATCGCCACCGATTCCGACGCCAGCATCCACTCGACGCCGTCAGCCGTTTCCCGTTTGCCGAGGCACAGCGGACGGATGCCGAACGGGTCGCGGAGACCAAGCAGGCCGTAGCCAGCGATCAACGCGACGATCGCATACGAGCCGCGCACCCGCCGATGCACGCCCGACACCGCCTTGAACAGCGCGGCCGGATCGAGCTGCAGACCCGAGCTCGACAGTTGCAGCTCGTGCGCGAGCACGTTGAGCAGCACTTCGGTATCGGAATTGGTGTTCACGTGGCGGCGATCGATGCGGAACATCTCATCTTTCAGCTGCTGCCAGTTGGTGAGGTTGCCGTTATGCGCGAGGATGATGCCGAACGGCGCGTTCACGTAGAACGGCTGCGCTTCTTCTTCGCTCGACGCCGAACCGGCGGTCGGGTAACGGACCTGGCCGATGCCCGTCGTGCCCGGCAGGCTGCGCATGTTGCGCGTGCGGAACACGTCGCGCACCATGCCGTTGGCCTTGTGCATGTGGAAATTGCTGCCGTTCGCCGTCGCGATGCCGGCGGCGTCCTGACCGCGATGCTGCAGAAGCAGCAGGCTGTCATAGATCAGCTGGTTGACCGGGGAATGGGAAACTACGCCTACGATGCCGCACATGGCATGTCCTTCAAAGGTACGAAATTCGTGATGGCGACCGGTGCCTGCGACCGCGCCCGCGCTTTCATGCGACGGCACGCGCTACGACGTCAAGGCAGCCGGTATGCGCCGGAGTCCTGTTGCGCATTGCTCGGGGCGCCCGAATCGTCCACATGGACGTAAGCGGCGAGCGCCTCGGGGAGCAGCGGTTTCATTGCGCGTACGCCCGCAACCGCATACGGACGAAGCAGCGCGTTGCGCCAGAATTCCTCTTTGGGCAGTTCGGTCAAGCCTGCGAGGGCGACCAGAATCAGCACCAGAACGACCCCACGCACGAGGCCGAACATCAAACCGAGCGAGCGGTCCGCACCACCCAGTCCCGTGACCTGCACGAGGCGGCTGAGCAGCGCGCTCACCACGCTCGTGACCAGCACTACGCCGATCACCACGAGCGAAAAAGCCAGCAGCCACTGCGTCAACGCGCCGCCCGGCCAGGTAGACGGGATATACGGGACCACGTAGCCCACGAACTCGCAAGCGATGAAAAACGCCGCGACCCAGCCGATCAAACCAAACACTTCCGACAGCAAACCGCGCCAGGCGCCTCGCAGCGCCGACAAACCGATCACCGCCATTACAGCGTAGTCGAAGGCAGTGAACATCGCTCGCTTACTGTGCGCTGCCGCCGTTCGAGCCCGACACGAGGCCCGCCTCGCGGACCTTCGCGACAGCGGCGGTGGCCGCGGCGCGGTCGGCGAACGGGCCTGCACGCAGCAATGTCAGCGTCGAGCCGTCGGCTTGCTTCCTATGTTCCGTATATGTGGGCACGCCTGCCGCTTTCAACTTCGCGGCCCAATTGCGCGCGTTCGTTTCGTTCGAGAAGGCGCCGAGCTGCACCGCGAAACGGTTGCCCGGCGGCGAGGCCGGCGTGCCGGAGTTCGCGTCGGCGCTGGCGGTGGCCGTGTTCGCTTCGTCGTCGGTCGACGCCGACGGTGTGGTGGCGGGTGCCTTCGTCTGTTTGGCGGGGACAGCAGGCGCGGTGTTGGCTGCGAGCGATTGCGTTTGCGGCTTCGCGGCGGGCTTCGGCGTCGCGGCGGTAACAGCGCCAGTTGCGGCGGAGAGGGTCGCGCCTTGTTTCGCTGCGGTCGATTGCGTCGATTTGGCGGCGGAGGCCGAGGCTGCCGCCGTGGTCGCCGCGCTCGTTGCCGGCGCGAGGCCGGACGCAGCCACGCCCGTGTCGGCGGCCGGCGGATTGTCCAGCGCGACGCCGGCCTGCACGTCTTCGTTGGCGGTGGATCTGGAGAGCTTCGGCGCGGGCCGGTTCGGAATGTCGATCGAGATGTCGTCGGTGACGGGCTTGGGGTGCGAGTCCAACACCATCGGCAGGATGATCACCGCCGCGACAACCAGTGCGATTGCGCCGACGAGCCGGCGGCGCGCGCGCTGCTTTTCCGGCAGCGTGGGGTCGAGCAGCATTGCATCTGCATCGACGGTGCGCTCGGTGCGGCGGGTGCGCCGCTCGACGCGTTCACCCCGGGTGGCCCGATTGGAACTGGTGTTTGCGCCGCGCCGGCTGGGCGCGTCGTCTTTCTTGCCGAACGAGAAAATTCCCATGAATCGCTTGGTTCGAGCCTGGTGCCCGCTCAGTGTTGCTGCGATTTCCGGTAGGCCATCACACCCGCTACCGTATAGAAACTGCCGAAAACGACGATTCTATCATTCTCTGACGCACGTTTTAGCGCGTCCTGGAAAGCCTGCGCCGGCGTCGCATAACGCATGACGCTGCTGTCGGCGCCGTCTTCCACGCCCAGCTCGCGCAACACGGTTTCCAGCTCTTGCGCGGACGCGGCGCGCGGGGTCGGCAGATCGGTCACGCACCAGTGATCGATCTCGCCTTTCAGATGACTTAGCACGCCGGCGATGTCCTTGTCGCGCATCGCGCCGAATACCGCGTACGTGTACGGGAAAAAGCCCATGTTGCCGAGGTTCTGCCCGAGCACCGCGGCGGCATGCGGATTGTGGCCGACGTCGAGCACGATGGACGGCTTGCCCGGCAGTACCTGGAAACGGCCCGGAAGATCCACGTTGGCGATGCCAAGCCGGATGTCCTGCGCGGACACCGGCAGACGGTCGCGCAAAGCTTCGAGCCCGGCCAGCGCCGCCGACGTGTTGATCAGCTGATTCGCGCCGCGCAGCGATGGATACGCGAGCGCCGAGCGCCGCAGCGTCGGGCCGACATAGCTCCACTGCTGTCGCTCGCTGCCGGCCTGGCCTTCGTAACGGAAATCGCGGCCGAACAACCACAATTGCGCCCCGATCTTTTCGGCGTGATCGATCAACGATTGCGGCGGCACCGGGTCCGCGCAAATCGCGGGCTTGCCGGGACGGAAGATACCGGCTTTTTCGAACGCGATTTTTTCGCGCGTGTCGCCGAGATAGTCGGTGTGGTCAATATCGATGCTCGTGATGATCGCGCAGTCGGTGTCGAGGATATTGACCGCGTCGAGACGGCCACCGAGGCCAACTTCGAAAATCACCGCGTCGAGGCCGCGCGACGCGAACAGGCTCATGATCGCTAGCGTCGTGAATTCGAAGTAGGTCAGCGTGACCGGTTTGGCGAGGCTCTGGCGCGCGGCCTCGACGGCTTCGAAGTGCGGCAGCAGATCTGCGTCGCTTGCCATTGCCCCGTTGATGCGCGCGCGCTCGTTGAACGACAGCAGATGCGGCGACGTGTGACAGCCGACCGTATAGCCCGCGCGCAGCAGGATCGCTTCGAGAATCGCGCAGGTCGAGCCTTTGCCGTTCGTGCCGCCGACCGTGATGATCGGGCACGCAAACGATAGCTGCATCGCATCACGCACCTGGGAGATTCGGCCCAAACCCATGTCGATGCCGACCGGATGCGCGGATTCAAGGTGCGTGAGCCACGCGTCGAGAGTGGGGAATGTCGTCATCGGGTGAATCTTGAGTGAGTCGCGGTAGTTCGATTCTGCAGTGCCGCGAAGGGTGCTGGTCAGGCGGTTGCGGTCGCGGGTCGCCGGTCATGGGCGTAGGCCGTTGCGCGGTTTATGCGCACAAACCCGCGCCTTGAGCCGCGCCAGCTTCGGCTTCGACCGCTGCCGCATCGCAGGCGACGGTAATTATCCTGGAAATGACAGCGCGCCGCTTGATTGCTCACGCGGCGCGCTATTTTTTTTTGATTGCTTCTCTGGCTCCGCCGCGTCTTCGACAGCGCGGCGAAAGAGCGGCAAATGCGGTGCCGCCCGGCTTTTACGCGACCGCGTCCGCCGGCTGATGGCTCAACAGCGCCAGCAATTGCGCGATCTCTTCGCGCAGCTTGCGACGATCGACGATCATGTCGATCGCGCCCTTTTGCAGCAAAAACTCGGCGCGTTGGAAGCCTTCCGGCAGTTTCTCGCGCACGGTCTGTTCGATCACGCGCGGACCAGCAAAGCCGATCAGCGCCTTCGGTTCGGCGATCACGACGTCGCCGAGGAATGCGAAACTCGCGGACACGCCGCCCATCGTCGGGTCGGTCAGCACCGAGATGAATGGCAGCCTGGCTTCCGCCAGCTTCGTGAGCATCGCGGTGGTCTTTGCCATCTGCATCAACGACAGCAGGCTTTCCTGCATCCGCGCGCCGCCCGAAGCGGTGAAGCAGATGAACGGCACTTTCTGTTCGAGCGCGTTCTGCGCGCCGCGCGCGAAACGCTCGCCGACCACCGAACCCATCGAGCCGCCCATAAACGAGAACTCGAAGTTCGCCACGACGACCGGCAGCGTGTGAATCGCGCCGCCCATCACGACCATTGCGTCGGTCTCGTCGGTTTCGTCCATCGCCTCTTTAATGCGCTCAGGGTACTTGCGGCTATCTTTGAACTTCAGCGCGTCGACCGGAACGATTTCCTGGCCGATTTCGTAGCGGCCTTCCGGATCGAGCAGGCTGTCGAGCCGCTCACGTGCGCCGATGCGCATGTGATGGTCGCACTTGGGGCAAACATGCAGATTGGCCTCGACGTCGTTGCGATACAGCACGGCTTCGCACGACGGGCACTTGATCCACAGGCCTTCCGGAATTCCCTTGCGGTTTTTCGGGTCGGTTTGTTTGATTTTCGGCGGCAGCAGCTTATCGAGCCAGCTCATAGGGAATCCCTCTGGGTCAGCAGTCGCGCGAACGGCGGGACGAGCCCGCCGCTCACGTTACCGCGACAAAAAATAACTGTTATCGGGCAGTCGCGACGCTATCGAGCGCCTCGCGCACCTCGGCAACGAAACGCGTGAGCGTCTCGGCAGCGGCGTCGGGCGCTGCCTGTTCGAGCAATTGAACGATACGGCTGCCGATCACGACGGCATCGGCCACCTCGCCCACCGCACGCGCCGTTTGCGCGTCGCGAATGCCGAAACCGACGCCCACCGGCAGGGGGACGCGCGACTTGATGGCCGGGATTTTACTCGCGATGCTGGAAACGTCCAGATTTGCGGCACCGGTGACCCCTTTCAGCGACACATAGTAGACGTAGCCGCTGGCGATGCGGCCGACTTCGGCGATACGTTCGTCGGTTGAAGTCGGTGCGAGCAAAAAGATCGGATCGATCCCGGCAGATTGCATCTGTTCCGCGAAGTTTGCGCACTCTTCAGGCGGATAGTCGACCACCAGCACGCCATCGACACCGGCTTCCTTCGCGGCTTTCGCGAAGGCCTCGGCGCCCATTCGCTCGATCGGATTCGCATAGCCCATCAGCACGACCGGGGTTTTGTCGTCGGCTTCGCGGAAGCGTTTGACGTCGGCCAGCACATGGCGTAGCGACACGCCCTTCGCGAGCGCGCGTTCAGACGACTGCTGAATGACAGGACCGTCTGCCATTGGGTCGGAAAACGGCACGCCTAGTTCGATCACATCGGCGCCGCCGGCGGCGAGGGCGTGCATGAACTCGACCGTGCGAGCCGGGTCCGGGTCGCCAGCGGTCATGAACGGGATCAAGCCTTTCTTACCTTGGGCGGACAGCGCGGCAAACGTGTTCTTGATACGGGACATGGAAGTACTCTCGAATTAGGGCTATTGCGCGCCCATTGCCGCGCGCTTTTCAGCGAACTTAGCGGCGCATCTCGCGCTTTTCACTGCACTTCGGTCGACGGCTGCACTTTTGGCCTGGCTCGGGTCCGACGGGGCGCAGCAGGCGTAGCGGCGGCGCTGACGCGCTCGCGCGCTATCGCACAATAGCTCTCGTTGATCTCATAGCCGACGAATTCGCGCTGATGACGGACGCAAGCGACTGCGGTGGTGCCGCTGCCCATGAATGGGTCGAGCACGCGGCCGCCCTTCGGGCAGCTGGACAGTACCATCCGCTCGACGATTTCCAGAGGTTTCTGGGTTGGATGCGCAACGCGCTCGGCATGCTGCCGATGCAGACGCGATACCGACCAGACATCCTTCGGATTATAGCCAAGCTCCAACCACTTGCTTCCTTCGAACAACTTTCGCGAACGCGCCTTCTTCGTGACTGCATCGTACGGGATGCGGACGGGATCGAGATCGAAGAAGTAGTCCTTCGACACCGCGAAAAAACCGATGTTGTCATGCACTGACGTGAAGCGGCGCGTGGTGCCGCCCATACTCGGCACGCGCCGGTCCCAGATGATTTCGTTGACCATCGTGAGTTTCGTCTTCAGGAAACTGAAGATTTCCGGCGCGTATTGCCAGGTGCAGAAAATATAGAGCGACCCTGTTGGCTTGAGCTTCGGTACAGCGAGCTCGAGCCAGCCGCGCGTCCAGACGAGAAATTCCTCGCCCGTGCGCATGTCCGAGTCGTTGCCATAGTCCTTCCCCAACCCATAAGGCGGATCACAGACGATCAGGTCGATCGACTCATCGGGAATGTTCGCTACATCGGTTAGAAAATCGCGGTTTAACAGCTGAATGCCGGCCGGCACCTGCGCCAGCAGCGGTGCAGATGCCGCGACCGCCGGGACTTCGGCGGCCAGATTCGTGGATTCAATCGCCGGCTGCGGCTCGTCGAACTCGTCGCGCATCGTCGCGGCTCAGAACTGGATACCCGATCGCTCAGCGACCGTGTGCATGTCCTTGTCGCCGCGGCCCGACAGGTTGACCAGCAGAATCTTGTCTTTCGACAAGGTCGGCGCGAGTTTCGTAGCGTAAGCGAGCGCGTGGCTCGACTCCAGCGCAGGAATAATGCCCTCGATGCGGCAGCAATCGTGGAATGCCTTCAGGGCTTCTTCGTCGGTGATGCCTACGTATTGGGCGCGATTGCTCTCTTTTAGCCACGCGTGCTCGGGGCCGACGCCCGGGTAGTCGAGGCCTGCCGACACCGAATGCGTCTCGATGATCTGGCCGTCTTCGTCCTGCAGCAGATACGTGCGGTTACCGTGCAACACGCCGGGACTACCGCCGATCAGCGATGCCGCGTGACGACCCGTTTCGAGGCCGTCGCCGGCCGCTTCGACGCCGATCAACTGCACGGAACTATCGTCGATATACGGGTAAAAGATCCCCATCGCATTCGAACCGCCGCCAACACACGCGATGACGGCGTCCGG
Organism: Paraburkholderia sp. UCT2; assembly: GCF_014397665.1. Classification (NCBI taxonomy): domain Bacteria; kingdom Pseudomonadati; phylum Pseudomonadota; class Betaproteobacteria; order Burkholderiales; family Burkholderiaceae; genus Paraburkholderia; species Paraburkholderia sp. UCT2. The sequence continues at coordinate 19,496 of NZ_VZQO01000019.1, read as the reverse complement.
CTGACGGCCAGCGAGTTCTGGCATCTGCACGCGGCATTCGTCGCCGATCACACGCTGGAAGTCGCGCACCATCATCGGGTACGGATGCGGACCCGCAACCGTGCCGATGATGTAGAACGTGTTTTCGACGTTGGTGACCCAGTCGCGCATCGCTTCGTTCAGCGCGTCCTTCAGCGTGCGCGACCCCGATTCGACCGGCACGACCGTCGCACCGAGCAGTTTCATGCGATAAACGTTCGCGGCCTGGCGGCGCACGTCCTCGGCGCCCATGTAGACCACGCACTCCATACCGAAGCGCGCACAGATCGTCGCCGTGGCCACGCCGTGCTGACCGGCGCCGGTTTCCGCGATCACGCGCGGCTTGCCCATGCGCTTGGCGAGCAGCGCCTGGCCGATCACGTTGTTGATCTTGTGCGCCCCCGTGTGATTCAGGTCTTCACGCTTCAGATAAACCTGCGCGCCGCCGAGCAATTCGCTCCAGCGCTGGGCGTGATAAATCGGGGACGGGCGACCCACGAAGTACTTCAATTCGCGCTCGTACTCGGCGACGAACTCCGGGTCTTTCTGATATTTCTCGTACGCTTCACGCAACTCGTTGAGTGCGGAAAACAGCGTTTCGGCGACGAAAACACCACCAAATTGGCCGAAGTGGCCTCTTTCGTCAGGCAAGTTGTACATGGTGATCACTCTTCTCAGGATGGCTCGCGGCTTTCATCGGAAAGCGCCCGCGAGCCTGAATCATTCAGCGTCCGCAGCGCGCACCGCGCGTACGAACGCCGCCATCCGGGCGTGATCCTTCACGCCCCGGGCGCCCGCTACTTCGATGCCGCTCGAGACATCGACCGCGTACGGGCGCACGCGATGGATCGCATCACTGACGTTTTGCGCGTTCAACCCACCACTCAAAACGGCCCGATGCGCGAGTTCTGCTGGAATAAGTGACCAATCGAAAACCTTCCCACCGCCGCCGTAGCCTTCGACATGGGTGTCGAACAGAAGACCACTGGCTGCTGAATAGTTGAATGCCGATTCTACCAAATCGGCCGCTCGAGTATCCGCCGCAACACGCAACGCGCGCAACCAAGGCAAACCCGCAACGCCGGCGAGCGCCTCGCACCGCTCAGGCGTCTCGTCGCCGTGGAACTGCAACAGCGTCAGGTTCACGTTGCTCGCGACTTCGTGAACCCATTCCGGCGCAGCGTTGACGAACAGACCGACGACCGACACGAAAGGCGGCACCTCGTGCACGAGTTCGACCGCTTGCGCGACGCTCACCGAGCGCGGGCTCGGCGGATAGAACACGAGGCCGATCGCGTCGGCGCCGAGGTCGATCGCGTGTGCAATGTCGACGGGTTTCGATAGTCCGCACAGCTTGATGCGCGTGCGATGTGGCACGCCTTGCAAGGCGGTGGCGTCGGTCTGAATGGCGGGGTTCTCTGCTGCTTTCATGTTTCCGGTTGTTCGGTCCATACGCTGCTCCACGGCACGCTGCCCGTCGCCGGGTCGGGCACGCCGAATTGCTCAGGATAGCCCACTTGCGCGAGGTACAAGCCGTCGGGCATGAAGGTCGGCGCCGCGCAATCGCGGCTACGGCTCGCGAGCACGTCGGCCATCCACGCGGCCGGGCGGCGGCCGCTGCCGATTTCGATCAGACAGCCCATCACGTTGCGCACCATGTGATGCAGGAACGCGTTCGCGCGGAAGCGGAAATGCACGAAGTTACCCTGTCGTTTGACGTCGATCTGGTACAGGTGCTTGAACGGCGTCTTCGACTGGCATTGCGACGAACGAAACGCCGAAAAGTCATGCTCGCCGATCAGGTGCTCGGCGCCCGAGCGCATCGCGTCGACGTCGAGTGGCGTGTGCACCCAGCCGGCGCGCGTCGTGAGCATCGGCGAGCGAACCGGACTTACGTACAGCACGTAGTAATAGGTCCGCTCGAATGCCGAAAACCGCGCGTGAAAATCGTCGGGCATCGGCTTGGCCCATTGCACGCCGATCGTCTTCGGCAGAAACGCGTTCGGGCCGCGCACCCAGGAGATGTCGAGGCGATCGAGGTCGGTGTCGAAATGCACGACCTGACCCAAGCCATGCACACCGCGGTCGGTGCGGCCGGCGACCACCGTCTGCACGGGCGTGCGCATGAATTCGCGCAGCGCCCGCTCGAGCTCGTCCTGTACCGTGTTGCCATGCGGCTGCGACTGCCATCCAGTGAACGCGGCGCCGTCGTATTGCACGCCTAATGCGATGCGCTTCACGACAGCGGTGCGAGAGTCGAAAGCAACGCGCGGGCTTTGGTGCGCGTGGCCGGATCGTTTGCTTCGATCACTTCGTTGATGAGCGCGCGGGCGCCCGCCAGATCGCCGAGCTCGATGTACTCGGAGGCCAACTCCAGCTTGTTGCGCGCGATGCGGCCGAGATCGGCCGGGGTGAAGGCCGGCAATGGCTGAGCCGGGCTCGGCGGCAACTCGAGGTCGAAGTCGAGCCTCAGCGCGCCGAAGCCGGCCGCGCCGAGGCCCGCGACGGCGCCGTGGCCGGCTGTGCCGGCGGCGATCTGGTCGGCGATGTGCGGGGCGTCGTCGTCCGCGCCATGGACGCCGAAGGCCTGCTGCGCGGTCGTGTCGGGCGATGCGACCGGTTGCGTCGAAAGCGACGTGGAAGGCTCCGCTTCGCCGACGGTGGGCACTTCGATGCGCGGCGGCAGCGGCATGTTGAGGCTGCCGAACGCGTCGACGGCGTCGCGCGGGAACTCGGTCGGTGCGGACGGCGCGGGTTCCGTCGGCACGGGGATGTCGCCGAACGGCTGACCGAACGACGTAGTGGCGCGCGGTTCGATCTGATGTTGCGTGAAATCGATCACTGGGGGTGGAACGTTCAAGGGGGACTGCGGTTCGGCCGTTGCGGTGTGCGACGCTGTCGAGGGCGGTTCCGCGGCGCTTGGGCTCGGGGTTGTCGTCGTGCCTGTCGTTTCCTCTGCGGTCGGACTTTCTGAGGGTCCCTCGTCCCATTGCAGGCGATGCGCGTTCTCGTCCTGCGCCGCGGCGCCAACCGGTTCGAGCGGTCCCAGCGGCAGCGCGTCGGCGCCGAGTTCTGCCGCGGCGGCGAGATTGGCGGCCGTCGCGGCGGAGCGCAGCGTCTCGTCATGGGCGGGTGCGACCGCCGGTGGTTCGCTGGACAGTTCGCTTTGGCTGGGTAGCGGGATGCTGGCGAGTGGCGCCATTGGTGCAGTAGGTTCGGGCGTGCCTGCTTGCTGTGCCGCCTGTTCTTCTGCGGCGCGCTCGGATGCGCTGCGTTCTGCTGCTATGCGTTCCGCTTCCGCATGTTCGGCGGCGACGCGTGCTGCTGCTTGTTCGGCTGCTGCTTGTTCGGCTGCTGCTTGTTCCGCTGCTGCTTGTTCCGCTGCTGCGCGTTCCGCCGCGGCGTGTTCTCCGGCCGCTGCTCGCTCTGCTGCGGCTCGCTCCGCTGCCGTCTGTTCGGCTGCTGCACTTTCCGCTGCGGCTTGCTCGACTGCTGCACGTTCGGCTGCCGCGCTTTCTGCTGCGGCTTGCTCGGCTGCTGCACGTTCCGCAGCCGCACGTTCCGCTGCGGCGCGCTTGGCCGCCGACTCCTCGGCCACCGCGCGCTCCGCTGCTACCCGCTCCGCAGCCGCGCTTTCGGCCGCTGCCTGTTCGACTGCCGCACGTTCCGCAGCCGCATGCTCTGCTGCTGCGGCCTGCCGTGCAACCTCTTGATCTTGCGCGTCCGATCCTTCCGTGACCGCCGCCTGCCCCGCCGCCGCGCTGCCATTGCGCGAATCGGCCTCACGCGCGGATCTCGCCATTTCTGCATCAGTTGCCTGGGCGACACGTGCCGCGGCCTCTTTATCGCGCTTGCGGCGACCCATGCGCAGAGCAGCGAGCAGAACGATCAGTGCCGCGCCCACGGCCGCCGCGATGCTCAAATCGCGCTGAGAGATGCCGCCCTCATTCGACGGCGACGTCGTCACATTCGCATGCTCCGGCGCCACGGCCACGGTCGCCGCGGAACCTGCCGGTGCCGGCTGCGCAGCGCTCGTCGGCGTTGGGCCTGAAGCGACGGGCGCCCCGCCGATACCGTGCTTCTGCAACTCCATCAGCACGCGGTTTTTCAGCGCCAGCAATTGCTGCAGACTCGACACCTGCGGATGCGGCTGCGAAGCCGCCTGCGCGGCCGCGGCCGCTGCCGACGGCGCTTGTCCGGCGGGCGCGCTCGCCGCCGGTTGAATCGATCCGGCCCATTCCCGCGTGCCACTCGTCGCCACCGGCGCCGAACCGGCCACTGGCGCGGACGAAACCGCACCGCCCGCCGCCGCGCCGGTCGATACCGCCGCGCTGGCCGCGCCGGAAACCGTGGATGCGGCTGGCGTCGTCGCTTGAGCCGCCGCGCTGGCCGCACTCGCGGCGGCGGCGTTGACCTGCGCGACTGCACTCGCCGTGCTGGCGGCAGCCGCCGCGGCCGGCGCGGCAGTCGGCGCGGAAGCGGGCGCAGCCGCCGTGGACTCCGACGCCCCTGCCGCGGCCCCAGTCGACGAAACCGCCAAGGCCCCCGACGCATCGAGCGCCGGCACGATCAACACCGCTCCTACACGCATCCGGCTCGGATCGTGATTCATGAACGCGGCCGGATTCGTGTCGAACAATGCGTGCGTAGCGCGCGCGAGTACCGCCCGGTCATGCGACTGCGTAATAGCGATCGCGACATCGTTCAGCGACTGCCCTGCGTGTACGGTGTACTGAGAGCCCGCAGCGACAGCAACGACAGCGGTAGTGGAACTGACAGCGGAAGCGGCATCCGGCGCGCTCGTGGCACTAGCCGGCGCGGCAAGCGCATTGCCCGCGCCACCGCCGAGCAGCGCAAGGGCGAAAGTGGCACAAGCGGCCATCGCCGCCGGACGGCTGCTGAATCGCACCTTCTCGTGACGAATGGACATAGCCCGAAGAGCGGAGCGTCGAAAGTTCATCGGGACTCCTGGGCGCGTCAGCGCGCAGCCTTTTTTGCGAGTGGAAAGAGACAAGATGATCGGAGCACACAATGAAAAAAGCGCCGCGCAAGCGCGACGCTTCTTGAGTTGTCTACGCGTCGTGAGCGCGTAGTTTACTTTACTTGTCGAGCACAATGCGAAGCATACGACGCAGCGGTTCAGCCGCGCCCCACAGCAGCTGATCGCCGACCGTGAAGGCCGACAGATACTCGCCGCCCATCGCGAGCTTGCGCACGCGGCCGATCGGCACCGTCAGCGTACCGGTGACAACCGCCGGGGACAGATCGCGCATCGACGCTTCGCGTTCGTTCGGCACAACCTTGACCCAGTCGTTGCCCGACGCGAGGATGCTGTTCACTTCGTCGAGCGGCACGTCCTTGTTCAGCTTGATCGTGAGCGCTTGCGAATGGCAGCGCATTGCGCCGATCCGCACGCACAGACCATCGACGGGAATCGAACCCGGCGTGCCCATGGCCGGCTTGCCGAGGATCTTGTTGGTTTCCGCGCCGCCCTTCCACTCTTCCTTCGACATGCCGTTGCCGAGATCCTTGTCGATCCACGGAATCAGCGAGCCCGCGAGCGGTACGCCGAAGTGGTCGGTCGGCATGCTGTCGCTGTTCATCGCTTCGAGCACGCGGCGGTCGATGTCGAGAATCGCCGAAGCCGGGTCTGCCAGTTCGTTCTTCACCGCGCCGTGCAGCGTGCCCATTTGCGACAGCAATTCGCGCATGTTCTGCGCGCCCGCGCCGGATGCGGCCTGATAAGTCATGGCCGTCATCCAGTCGACGAGGTTTTCGCGGAACAGGCCGCCCAATGCCATCAGCATCAGGCTGACCGTGCAGTTACCGCCGATGAAATTCTTCTGGCCTTTGACGAGCGCGTTCTTGATCACGTCGAGGTTGACCGGATCGAGAATGATGACCGCGTCGTCCTTCATGCGCAGCGACGATGCCGCGTCGATCCAGTAGCCGTTCCAGCCCGCCGCGCGCAGCTTCGGGAACACTTCGTTCGTGTAGTCACCGCCCTGGCAGGAAATGATCGCGTCGCACTTCTTCAGGTCGTCGATGCTTGTCGCATCTTTGAGCTTGGTCTCGTTTTTGGCGAACGAAGGCGCCTTGCCGCCCGCGTTGCTGGTGCTGAAAAACACCGGTTCGATCAAGTCGAAATCGCCTTCCTGCTGCATACGTTGCATCAGGACGCTGCCGACCATGCCGCGCCAACCTACGAGACCTACGTTCATGACTTCATACCCTTCGAATGGAAACTTCCCCGCGTCTTTGCCGCGCAGTGACCGCGCGGGGAAGATGGGCGGGCACGACGGACGATCAGCGCTTCGTGATCGTTTTCGGGGTAATGGTTTTGATGGTAATGGCGAACTCGATCGCACGGGCCGTTGTGCCGTGCATTTTGGAAATCGAGGAGATTTGGGAGATCTGAGCCATCGCAACAATATACACGAAAACGGAAAACTGGCGGCGTTCTTCGCCGTATGACGCGCAAATCGGCCTATTTAAAGGCCCGATTCGCGTTCTTAAAAGGCCAGTATTGTTGACCTGACCACCGCATGCCCTCGCTCTGCGAGCGCATGCGGTGCACGCGTTTTACAGCGCGGCCACGACGGCATCGCCCATCGCGGCGGTCCCGACCTGCTTGCAACCCAGCGTGAGAATGTCGCCGGTGCGATAGCCCTGTTCGAGCACCTTCTTCACCGCGGTTTCGATGCGATCGGCCTGCTCCGCCTTGTTCAGCGAATAGCGCAGCATCATCGCGGCCGACAGGATCGTGGCGAGCGGATTGGCAACACCCTTACCGGCGATATCCGGCGCGGAGCCGTGCGACGGCTCGTACAAGCCCTTGTTGTTCTTGTCGAGCGATGCCGACGGCAGCATGCCGATCGAGCCGGTCAGCATGGCCGCCTCGTCGGACAGGATGTCGCCGAACATGTTGCCGGTCACGATCACGTCGAACGACTTCGGTGCCTTCACGAGCTGCATCGCGGCGTTGTCGACGTACATGTGCGACAGTTCGACGTCCGCGTATTCCTTCGACACGTCGATCATCACGTCCTTCCAGAACTGCGACGTTTCGAGCACGTTGGCTTTATCGACCGAGGTGAGCTTCTTGCTGCGCTTTTGCGCCGCCTGGAATGCGACGTGCGCGATGCGGCGCACTTCGGGTTCCGAATAGCGCATCGTGTCGAAGCCTTCCTTCGCGCCGGCGAACAAGCCGTCCGGCGACGTACGCACGCCGCGCGGCGCGCCGAAGTAGATGTCGCCGTTCAGTTCGCGCACGATCAGGATGTCGAGACCCGAAACGATCTCTTCCTTCAGCGACGATGCGCCCGTCAGTTGCGGGTAGCAGATCGCCGGACGGAAGTTCGCGAAAAGTTCCAGGTGCTTGCGCAGACCGAGAATCGCCTGCTCAGGGCGCAGCGCGCGTTCGAGCTTGTCGTACTTCCAGTCGCCGACCGCGCCGAACAGGATCGCGTCGGCTTCCTTCGCGAGCGCGAGCGTCGAGTCCGGCAGCGGGTGGCCCTTCGCTTCGTAGCCCGCGCCGCCGACCGGCGCTTCTTCGAGTTCGAACTTCTCGCCGAGCACGTTCAGGACCTTGACGGCCTCCTTGACGATTTCGGGACCGATGCCGTCGCCCGGCAACACTGCGATCTTCATGCGAATTCCTTGATGATTTTGTTCGGATTTCCTGGCGCAAACCGACGTTGGCGCGCGGACTTCACGCCCCTGACGCCCTCACGGTTTCGCTTAGCGGACGAGGCGATTGTTCAGCCACGGTTGCTTCGCGAGACGCTCCGCTTCGAATTGGCGGATCTTGTCCGCGTGACGCAGCGTGAGGCCGATGTCGTCGAAACCGTTCAGCAGACAATACTTGCGGAACGCCGCGACTTCGAACGGATATTCGGTGCCGCCGTCGGCCGTGCGCACGACTTGCGCTTCGAGGTCGATCGTCAGCTCGAAGCCGTTGAACGCATACGTCTCGTTGAACAGATGATCGACCTGCTGTTCGGTCAGCACGATCGGCAGCACGCCGTTCTTGAAGCAGTTGTTGTAGAAGATGTCCGCGAAGCTCGGCGCGATCAGCACGCGAAAGCCGTATTGCTGCAACGCCCAGGGCGCGTGTTCGCGCGAGCTGCCGCAGCCAAAATTCTTGCGCGCGAGCAGCACCGAGGCGCCCTGGTAGCGCGGCTGGTTCAGCACGAAATCCGGGTTCAGCGGACGCTTCGAGTTGTCTTGACCCGGTTCGCCGTGGTCGAGGTAGCGCCATTCGTCGAACGCATTCGGACCGAAACCCGTGCGCTTGATCGACTTCAGGAACTGCTTCGGAATGATCGCGTCCGTGTCGACGTTCTCGCGATCGAGCGGCGCCACGACGCCGGTGTGTACGATGAATTTATCCATGACGCTTGCGCCTGTTCAGGACCGGGCGATGCGACTGGCGGCTGGAACCCCCGCGCCGTATCGCCGGCAAAAATCAAAAACCGCTTATTTCTCAGCGTGATTGCTGATCGAATTGCCGAGGTGCGACATGTCCTGGCCGAATCCGTGCACCGTGTTGCAGCCGGTAAGACCGAGCAGGAGCCCGGCGAACGTGCCGAGTGTGAAGCGGCGCAATAGAGTGATGCGATTCATGTTCTTCATCATGCGATTTATCCGAGCTTGCGAATGTCGACGAAATGCCCCGCAATGGCCGCAGCCGCGGCCATTGCGGGGCTCACCAGGTGCGTGCGGCCACCAGCGCCCTGACGACCTTCGAAATTGCGGTTCGACGTGGACGCGCAACGCTCGCCCGGCTCGAGCCGGTCGGCGTTCATTGCCAGACACATCGAGCAGCCCGGCTCGCGCCATTCGAAACCGGCCTCGGTAAAGACCTTGTCGAGGCCTTCACGCTCCGCCTGCGCCTTCACGAGACCCGAACCCGGCACGACCATCGCCAGACGGATGTTCGGCGCGACGCGACGGCCGAGCTTCTTCACGACGTAAGCCGCGGCGCGAATGTCTTCGATGCGCGCGTTGGTGCACGACCCGATGAAGATTTTATCCGGCTTGATCGACTCGATCGGCGCGTTCGGCTCGAGCGCCATGTACTTGAGCGCGCGCTCCATCGCGTCGCGCTTGACCGGGTCCTTTTCGCGCTCCGGATCCGGCACGCGGCCGTCGATCGGCGTGACCATTTCCGGCGACGTGCCCCAGGTGACCTGCGGCACGATTTCGGCGGCGTTCAACTCGACCACGCGATCGAAATGCGCTCCGTCGTCCGACTTGAACTGCTTCCAGTACTCGACCGCGTGATCCCACTCGACGCCCTGCGGCGAGAACGGACGGCCTTTCAGGTATTCGACCGTGGTGTCGTCGACGGCGACCATGCCGGCGCGCGCGCCCGCTTCGATCGCCATGTTGCAGACCGTCATGCGGCCTTCCATTGTCAGCGAACGGATCGTCGAGCCGCCGAATTCGATCGCGTAGCCGGTGCCGCCCGCGGTGCCGATCTTGCCGATGATCGCGAGCACGATGTCCTTCGCGGTACAGCCGCGCGGCAATTGACCCTCGACCTTCACGAGCATGTTCTTGCTCTTCTTCTGCAGCAGCGTTTGCGTGGCCAGCACGTGCTCGACTTCCGACGTACCGATGCCGTGCGCAAGCGCGCCGAACGCGCCGTGCGTGGACGTGTGCGAGTCGCCGCAGACGATCGTCATACCCGGCAGCGTGGCGCCCTGTTCAGGCCCGATGATGTGAACGATGCCCTGACGCAGGTCGTTCATCTTGAACTGTGTGATGCCGAAGGCGTCGCAGTTGGCGTCGAGCGTGTCGACCTGCAGCTTCGACACCGGATCGGCGATGCCGTGGCTGCGGTCCGTGGTCGGCACGTTGTGGTCGGACACGGCCAAGTTCGCGCTGATGCGCCACACCGGACGCTCGGCCATCTTCAGGCCTTCGAACGCCTGCGGGCTGGTCACTTCATGCAGCAGGTGACGGTCGATGTAGAGAATCGTGGTGCCGTCGTCTTCCGTGTGGACCACGTGCGTGTTCCACAATTTGTCGTAGAGGGTCTGTGCCATGGTATGCGGGGTAGTAATGACTGCGGGCTGACTGTGTCGATTGATTATGCCACGCTGCGCACCGCGATGGGCTGCTCAGCCGACGAAAAAACCGATAAAAAACATGGAGTTGGCTGGTAGTGGCAATACCTGTATCGTCGTTACCCGGCAAGCGTTGGCCCCAGCGACGCGTAGCTGCCGCCGAAACGGAAAACGCCCCGACGGTAGACCCGTCGAGGCGTTTTATTCACTCGGATTTCGCGCTTTTGCACGGCACGAATGCCGCTGCGAAGCGCGCGTATCGAGGTCGATCAGCGATCAGCGCTGTGCGATCGGCTTCGCTTCACGCAGCGTCTCGCCGATGAACAGCTGACGCGGACGGCCAATCTTCTGCTCGGGATCGGCGATCATTTCGTTCCACTGCGCGATCCAGCCGACCGTACGCGCCATCGCGAAGATACACGTGAACATCGACGTCGGAATGCCCAGCGCGCGCTGCACGATACCCGAGTAGAAGTCGACGTTCGGGTACAGCTTGCGCGACACGAAGTATTCGTCTTCGAGCGCGATCTTTTCGAGTTCCATCGCGAGCTTGAACAGCGGATCGTCGTGCAGGCCCAGCTCTTCGAGCACTTCGTAGCAGGTCTCGCGCATCAGCTTCGCGCGCGGGTCGTAGTTCTTGTACACGCGGTGGCCGAAGCCCATCAGCTTCACGCCCGAGTTCTTGTCCTTCACCTGCTTGATGAACTCAGGAATGTTGTCGACCGAGCCGATTTCTTCCAGCATGGTCAGCGCGGCTTCGTTCGCGCCGCCGTGCGCCGGGCCCCACAGACACGCGATACCCGCCGCGATACACGCGAACGGATTCGCGCCCGACGAACCGGCGAGACGCACGGTCGACGTCGACGCGTTCTGCTCGTGGTCAGCGTGCAGGATCAGGATACGGTCGAGCGCGCGCACCAGCACGTCGTTGACCTCGTACTCTTCGCACGGGTTCGAGAACATCATGCGCATGAAGTTCGCGCTGTACGACAGGTCGTTCTTCGGATACACGAACGGCTGGCCAATGCTGTACTTGTACGCCATCGCGACCAGCGTGGGCAGCTTCGCGATCATACGGATCGCCGACACTTCGCGGTGACGCGGGTTATTGATGTCGAGCGAGTCGTGATAGAACGCGGACAGCGCGCCGACCGCGGCGACCAGAATTGCCATCGGGTGCGCGTCGCGGCGGAAGCCGCGGAAGAAGAACTGCATCTGCTCGTGCACCATCGTGTGCTTCGTGACGGTGCCGACGAATTCGACCTTCTGCTTCTGGTTCGGCAGCTCGCCGTTCAGCAGCAGGTAGCAGGTTTCGAGGAAGTCGGCGTTTTGCGCGAGGTTGTCGATCGGGTAGCCGCGGTAGAGCAGTTCGCCCTTGTCGCCGTCGATGTAGGTAATCGCCGAATTGCACGCCGCCGTCGACATGAAGCCCGGGTCGTACGTGAATTTGCCGGTCTGGCCGTACAGTTTGCGAATGTCGATCACATCCGGGCCAATCGTGCCCTTGTAAATCGGCATTTCGACGCTCGGCGAATTGTCGCTGAACGATAGCGTGGCTTTAACATCTGACGGGGTCATAGCACATCCTCAATCGAAGTATGGATACAGGGTTTCGATAATTGCACGCCTGGAACAACGGACTGGCGGCGCTCAAGCGTTGCGCAGCAACTCCAGAACCCGGACCACGTCCGGGTCGGCCAGATCGCCTTCTGGTTCCTTGCGCGCGAGCAGCAAGTCCATCAGGTCGTTATCGCTCAGCTCGAGCAGGCGCGTGAGTGCGCCCACGTCGGCATCGCTGAGGTCATGCTCATATCGGCTGAAAAAACGCTCGAAAATCAGGTCGTTTTCCAGCAGGCCCCGCCGTGCGCGCCAGCGAAGACGCGCGCGGCGGAGAGGGTCGGACTGATGCGATGTTTCGGTCATGTCGGTACACCCCGCGCCGCGCCCGGGCGCACTGACCGCCCTCTCGGGGGCAGTGCGCGCCAGGGAGCGCGGAGCTCATTGATACTAGACAGCGCGGCGAACCATCAATTCCTTGATCTTGCCGATTGCCTTGGTCGGGTTAAGGCCCTTCGGGCAAACGTCGACACAGTTCATGATCGTGTGGCAACGGAACAGACGGTACGGATCTTCCAGGTTGTCGAGGCGCTCGCCGGTTGCCTCGTCGCGGCTATCCGCGATGAAGCGGTAGGCTTGCAGCAGACCAGCCGGGCCGACGAACTTGTCCGGATTCCACCAGAAGCTCGGGCACGACGTCGAGCAGCTCGCGCACAGAATACATTCGTACAGGCCGTCGAGCTCGTCGCGTTCTTCCGGCGACTGCAGACGTTCCTTTTCCGGCGGCGGCGTATCGTTGATCAGGTACGGCTTGATCGAGTGATACTGGTTGAAGAACTGCGTGAAGTCGCAGATCAGGTCGCGCACGACGGGCAGGCCCGGCAGCGGACGCAGCACGATCTTCTGCGGCAGGTCGTTCAGGTTCGTCAGGCACGCGAGGCCGTTCTTGCCGTTGATGTTCATTGCGTCCGAACCGCACACGCCTTCGCGGCACGAGCGACGGAACGACAGGGTTTCGTCGAGCGCCTTCAGCTTGATGAGCGCGTCGAGCAGCATGCGTTCGTGCGAGTCGATTTCGATCTCGTACGTCTGCATGCGCGGAGCGGCGTCCTTGTCCGGATCGTAGCGGTAAATTTCAAATGTACGCTTGGCCATTTCTCTGAGTTCCTTTGACTTGTGCCTTAGAAGGTACGCGCTTTCGGCGGAACCGATTCGACGGTCAGCGGCTTCATGTGAACCGGCTTGTAGTCGAGGCGATCGCCTTCGCTGAACCACAACGAATGGCGCAGCCAGTTTTCGTCGTCGCGATGTTCGAAGTCGTTCTGCGCGTGCGCGCCACGGCTTTCCTTGCGCGCTTCGGCGGAGACCATCGTGGCGCGCGCCACTTCGATCAGGTTCGCCACTTCGAGCGCTTCGATGCGAGCCGTGTTGAACACCTTCGACTTGTCCTTCAGATGGATGTTGTCGACGCGTGCCGCCACTTCACGGATGGCCTCGACGCCTTCGGACAGCAGAGCCGAGGTACGGAACACACCAGCGTGCTTCTGCATCGTGCCGCGGATGTCGTTCGCGACCGACTGTGCGTACTCGCCCGACGACGAGTTGTCCAGCTTCGCCAGACGCGACAGCGCGAAGTCGGCTGCATCGGCCGGCAGCGGCTTGTGTTCCTTCAGTTCCTTCACGTGCTTGACGATGTGGTTGCCGGCAGCGCGGCCGAACACCACGAGGTCGAGCAGCGAGTTCGTGCCGAGACGGTTCGCGCCGTGCACCGACACGCACGAGCATTCGCCCACTGCGTAGAAACCGTTGACGACTTCTTCGGGGCCGCGCGGCGTCCCGACGACCTGGCCGTTGATGTTCGTCGGAATACCGCCCATCTGGTAGTGGATGGTCGGCACGACCGGGATCGGCTCCTTGATGCAGTCGACGTTCGCGAACTTCAGCGCGATTTCGCGGATCGACGGCAGACGCTTCATGATCGTCTCGGCGCCGATGTGCGACAGGTCGAGCAGCACGTGATCCTTGTTCGGACCCACGCCGCGGCCTTCCTTGATTTCCTGGTCCATCGAACGCGAAACGAAGTCGCGCGGCGCCAGATCCTTCAGCGTCGGCGCGTAGCGTTCCATGAAACGCTCGCCGTTCGAGTTACGCAGAATACCGCCTTCGCCGCGCACGCCTTCGGTGATCAGCACGCCCGCGCCGGCCACGCCGGTCGGGTGGAATTGCCAGAATTCCATGTCCTGCAGCGCGATGCCCGAACGCGCGGCCATGCCGAGGCCATCACCGGTGTTGATGAACGCGTTGGTCGATGCCGCGAAGATCCGGCCCGCGCCGCCCGTGGCGAACAGCGTGGTCTTGCCTTCGAGGATGTAGACGTCGCCGGTTTCCATTTCCAGCGCGGTCACGCCGAGCACGTCGCCGTCGGCGTCGCGGATCAGGTCCAGCGCCATCCATTCGACGAAGAATTGCGTCTTGGCAGCAACGTTCTGCTGGTACAGCGTGTGCAGCAGCGCGTGACCGGTACGGTCAGCCGCCGCGCAGGCGCGTTGCACCGGCTTTTCGCCGTAATTCGCGGTGTGGCCGCCGAACGGGCGCTGATAGATCGTGCCGTCCGCGTTACGGTCGAACGGCATGCCCATGTGTTCCAGTTCGTAGACGGCGTTCGGTGCTTCACGGCACATGAACTCGATCGCGTCCTGGTCGCCGAGCCAGTCGGAGCCCTTGATCGTGTCGTAGAAGTGGTAGTGCCAATTGTCTTCGCTCATGTTGCCGAGCGAAGCGCCGATGCCGCCTTGGGCCGCGACCGTGTGCGAACGCGTCGGGAACACCTTGGACAGCACGCAGACCGACAGACCGGCACGCGCGAGTTGCAGCGACGCGCGCATCCCCGAGCCGCCCGCGCCGACGATGACCACGTCAAACTTGCGACGCGGCAGAGAATTCTTGATTGCAACCATGCTTTTATACTCTCCAGAGAATCTGCGCAGCGTAGCCCGCGCATGCGAGCAGCCAGAGGATCGTCAGCACCTGGAGGACGAGACGCGTGCCAACGGGCTTCACGTAATCCATCCAGATGTCACGGATACCAACCCACGCGTGGTAGAACAGCGAGAGAAGCGTGACGAACGTGGCGAGCTTCATCCACTGCGTCGCGAAGATCGACGCCCAGCCGTCGTACGAAAAGTCGCGCGCGAGGAAGAACCACGCGAGCAGAATCACCGTATACACCGCCATCACGCAGGCGGTAACGCGTTGCGCGAGCCAGTCGCGCAGACCGTAATGCGCGCCGACGACGAGACGCTTCGAACCGATTCGGTTATTGGCTGACATTTTTTAGAATGCTCCGAACAGTTTTGCCGCGAATGCGATGGTAAGCAGCGACGACACGACGATCACCACGATGGAGGTCGATTTGCCCTTCTCTTTCGACACGGCATCATGATTCGTATCCATCACGAGGTGACGGATGCCGGCGCAGAAGTGGAACAGGAAGGCCCACGCGAGAACCAGCGTGATCAGCTTGACGATGATGTTGGAGAGGAAGCCTTTGAATACTTCGAAGCTCAGTTCGGAAGTCAGGCTCTGATCGAAGAGGAACAGCAGGAACGGAAGGAAGAGAAACAACAAGGCACCGCTCACGCGATGCAGAATCGACACGCGCCCCGCCAGCGGGAGACGGTATGCCGTCAGTATTTGCCCAATACCGATGTTCCGGAATTCCGGCCTCGGTTTTTTTACGGCTTCTGCCATGCTAGACCCCTACTATGTAGTCACACTAATCCGCAATTTTAGCGCCTTTTTATATCGCGCTGCAGCGAAAACCACGCTGGGTCCTTTGCGGCGCGCGCATTAAAAGCACCTTCCGATTGGCACGCGTGTGGGACGCCGCGCCTCGTTTCAGCCCGATTCAGCTCAGATCGTTCTGATAGTAATACCCGGTTGTGACATACCAACCTCGCCGGACTTCGACCGGCCGGTCCCCATAGGTATAGGACACGCGCTCGACCGACAGCAACGGAAAACCCGCCGGCACATGCAGCAGGTCCGCCACGGAAGGCTCCGCCGCGACCGCGCGGATTTTTTCCGTCGCGCGAATCATGCGGGTACCGAATTCCGTCTCGAACATCGCGTAGAGGGGACCCTTGTACTCCGACAGCCGCTCGAGCGTGAGCCCGCGGAACACGACGCCGGGCAGCCAGATTTCGTCGAGCACGGTGACTTCGCCGTCGAACTGCAGCAAACGCTTGATCAGCACGACCGGATCGGCCGGCTTCAGATCGAGCTGCCGCGCGATTTCCGCCGATGCGCGCAGCCGCCGGCATTCGAGCAGACGGCTCACGTGCGGATGCTCGGCGCCGTCGTCGGCGAGCAATCTCAGGAAACGGAACTGCGCGCGCTCTTCGTTGTGCGTTGCAACGAATGTGCCCTTGCCCTGGCGGCGCACCAGCAGGTTGTCGGCGGCGAGTTCGTCGATCGCCTTGCGCACCGTACCCTGACTCACCTTGAAACGCGCGGCCAGTTCGACCTCACTAGGAATGATCTCGCCCGGCTTCCATTCGCCGCTTTCGAGGCTCTGCGTAATCAAGCCCTTGATCTGCTGATATAAGGGGCTGAAGGTAGGCGACGCGGCAGCGGAAACAGCGGATACGCCTTCGCCGGCGGCCCCTTGGCCATTCGGGTTCACAGGATTCGCCGGGTTCGAATTCATGCGCGCATTTCATCATAAAGGGCTGGGACACGTCTAGGGTTTTCCCCGCGATAGATGTGTCTTATATAAGACATAAGATACTGTTGACTTTGTCTGTTTCGACTCCTACACTCCTTGTCGAGCAAGGGTTTGCGGGATTTTGCGGCGGCTGTTTGATGCAGCGCCGCGACGCTCCGGCAGCCACTCTGCACCATGCCGTCCCCTACGCAGTCCAGGTTTCGATTCGCCGCCATCCGTTGCATTCGCGCGCTGTCTCCGTGTTGCACCCGCTGGCCCGACGCTTGCCGAAACGCGCTGTTTGCAGGAGCCCGCACCGTGCAGTTGCGGCCCCGGCCCGGCGTAAGCCCTGGGCCATCCCGTCCCGCTGCGCAGTACAGCTTTCCGGCACGGCGGTCTTGCCGTAACGCGCCGCCCGGTCTCGCCAATTCCGAGCCCGCACGCGAACAGTGAATTCCGCCGTGTTTCATCACGCTTCGCTGAACGCGCATATAGAATGGCGTTTTCCCTAGCGTCTAACGCATCGTCCTGGAGATTTCTCAATGGCTAAGCCCGCAAAGCGCGTTGCCGTCACCGGCGCCGCAGGTCAAATCGCTTACTCCCTGCTATTCCGCATCGCCAATGGCGACCTGCTCGGCAAGGACCAGCCGGTGATCCTGCAACTGCTCGATCTGCCGCAAGCGCAAGCCGCCGTCAAAGGCGTCGTGATGGAACTGGATGATTGCGCATTCCCGCTGCTGTCGGGCGTCGTGATCACGGACGACCCGAAGGTCGCGTTCAAGGACGCCGACATTGCACTGCTGGTCGGCGCGCGTCCGCGTTCGAAGGGTATGGAGCGCAAGGATCTGCTGTCGGCCAACGCCGAAATCTTCACGGTTCAGGGCAAGGCGCTGAACGACGTCGCCAGCCGCGACGTGAAGGTTCTGGTGGTCGGCAACCCGGCCAACACGAACGCATACATCGCCATGAAGTCGGCGCCGGATCTGCCGAAGAAGAACTTCACCGCGATGCTCCGTCTGGACCACAACCGCGCGCTGTCGCAACTGGCCGCCAAGTCGGGCAAGCCGGTCGCGTCGATCGAAAAGCTCGCAGTGTGGGGCAACCACTCGCCGACGATGTACCCCGACTTCCGCGTTGCAACGGCTGAAGGTCAGGACCTGACCAAGCTGATCAACGACGAAGAATGGAACCGCAACACGTTCATCCCGACCGTCGGCAAGCGCGGCGCGGCGATCATCGAAGCGCGCGGCCTGTCGTCGGCGGCATCGGCGGCTAACGCTGCGATCGACCACGTGCGTGACTGGGTGCTCGGCACGAACGGCAAGTGGGTCACGATGGGCATCCCGTCGGACGGCTCGTACGGCATCCCTGAAGACATCATCTACGGCGTGCCCGTGACCTGCGAAAACGGCGAGTACAAGCGCGTCGAAGGTCTGGCAATCGACGCGTTCTCGCGCGAAAAGATGGACGGCACGCTGCAGGAACTGCTGGAAGAGCGCGACGGCGTTCAGCACCTGCTCGGCTAAGCATCTGATGCCGATGAACCGGAACTCCGAAGCGTCAGCGCGGCGGGTTCCGGTTTTTTTCGTGTGAATGGCCGTGCGATCATCGCCATTCGCCTCTGATTCGAACGTGCTTTGCCGTTGCCCGACGGCACTCGCGCAGAGCACGCCCGAATCCGACATCCTTAATTTTCACCACGCCCTACACGCCGAAGATGCGCGTTCTCACACCCGCCGAAGTGCTGTTTGAGGGCGAAGCGCCGCCCGCTGTGCTGCCTGCCTGCGATCACTACGCGGGCAGCGAAAAGCTGATGCTGAAGTCGCTCGCGTTACAGCAGCAACTCGGCCCGGTGTTCGATATCACGCTCGATTGCGAAGACGGCGCGCAGGTCGGCCGCGAGGCCGAGCACGCGGAACTGGTCGCATCGCTACTGGGCAGCGAGCATGACCGCTTCGGCCGCGTCGGCGTGCGCATCCACGACTTCGCTCACGCGCACTGGCGCGACGACGTACGCCTCATTCTGCGCGCCGCAAAGCGAGCACCCGCTTACATCACGCTGCCGAAAATTCGCAATGTTCACGATGCCGCCGAAATGATCGCGTTCATCGAGGCGACGCGGCGCGAGCTCCGCCTCGCGCAGCTGGTGCCGGTGCAGTTGCTGGTCGAAACCCACGGCGCGCTTACGCGTGTGTTCGAACTCGCCGCGCTGCCGGGCGTCGAGGCGCTGAGCTTCGGCCTGATGGACTTCGTCTCCGCGCACGACGGCGCGATCCCCGATACCGCGATGCGCTCGCCGGGCCAATTCGATCATCCGCTCGTGCGGCGCGCGAAGCTCGAGATTTCGGCGGCCTGCCATGCGTTCGGCAAGGTGCCGTCGCACAACGTCAGCACCGAAGTGCGCGACATGAGCGTGGTCGCGAACGACGCACAGCGCGCCCGCAACGAGTTCGGCTACACGCGCATGTGGAGCATCCACCCCGCGCAGATCGAGGCGATCGTCGCCGCGTTCGCGCCGCGCGACGAAGAAATCGCGACGGCCACCGAAATCCTGCTGGCCGCGCAGTCCGCGCATTGGGGCCCGACGCGTCACGGCGATACGCTGCACGACCGTGCGAGCTACCGCTATTACTGGTCGGTGCTGCGCCGCGCGCAAACCACCGGCCGCGCTGTTCCACAAGAAGCGGCGCCGCTTTTTGCGCAAGTGGGCGCCAACGGACAGTCGGTGGCATAAGCGACGCGTTTTTCAAACGGCAGCGATGAGCCGGCACACAGGAGAAGGCGGAACATGAGCGAGACGACGCAAGCCGCTGGCGCAACAGGCGGCAACGAAACGCAAAGCGGCTTCAAACCAAAGAAATCCGTCGCGCTGTCGGGCGTGACCGCGGGTAATACCGCGCTGTGCACGGTCGGCAAGACCGGCAACGATCTGCACTATCGCGGCTATGACATTCTCGACATCGCCGAGGCGTGCGAATTCGAGGAGATCGCTTATCTGCTGGTCCACGGCAAGCTACCGACCCAGGCCGAACTGACCGCGTACAAGACGAAGCTGAAGTCGATGCGCGGCCTGCCCGCCAACGTGAAGGCCGCGCTCGAATGGATTCCGGCCGCCGCGCATCCGATGGACGTGATGCGCACCG